>JAAYUR010000224.1 GCA_012517645.1 Treponema sp. | reverse complement strand
TCCTCACCTGGTCCCCTGCACGTCGGGCGGTCGCGGTCGAGGCTACGATCTTGGGACGAACCTTCGTCGCCCCGAAGTCCCAACTGCAGAGGTCATCGACGGCACTCTCATACAGTCCGACCATCGTCCCCAGGGGGCCGCTGATGAGGTGGAACTCGTCCTGGATGATCAGGTCCGGCGGACGCACCGAGCGCACGGGCGTCACCTTCGCCGCCGGATGCGGCTTCCGCGCCCGGTGACCGGTCTCGCAGTCGTGCCCGGGCCAGAGCAATCCATGCCGGCCGCACTCCTCTCTCGCTCGGCCGAAGAGCGTACGGACTTCCGGTCGCCATGCCATCATCGCGAACTTGTCGACGGTCGCGATCATCATGCTCGGAGGTCGGTAGTAGATCTCCTCGTCGACGACCTCGACGGGAATGCCCGAATGGCGACGGCCTGCTCTGGCCGCGCCACTTGCGGTTCTGGGCCACGATGAGCGGGTTTGCGTTGGACTTGAGCCGCGAGATGAAGAAGCCCTCGTTCTACCTGGCGCACCCGAGGGGCGGCCGCATCGAATGGCGCCTCGATTCCGAGCCGCCGCAAGCACTGTCCACGCGCGACCCCTCCACCGTGGATCGGACCTTCGTCATCGCGGCCCCGGACGGTCCCCACGCGCTGTCCCTGCGGGCTCGGGCTGGACCTCGGGACGCCGCGCCGCTTCCCGAGGCGCTGACGCGCCCCGAGCTCGTTCGGGTGCAGGATAACGCGTGCCCGCTCGCCCATGTTCCCGGTCAGGACCACGTTCGCCCCACTTCAGCGAGGCGGGTCCAGGGCCTTCCCTCGCTCGACCGCATCGCGGTGAAACGTTTTCACCCCGATCCCCGATAGATCCGTCCGGGTCACTTTCAGGACCGGGGCGATGTCCGCCTGCCGACATCGGGGACCATCCCACTCGGAACTTCCATCCTTCGCCTACGAGCGGGAGCCAGGTGCGGCCGGTGCGCCGCTGCCTCGCCAATATCGCCCGCGGGAAAGCGAGAAAACCGCCCTGTACGAGGTGGTCCGACAACATCTCGAGACCCTGCTCGACGAGGCCCGCCGGCGCAACGACGTAGGTCTCGGATATCCCAGGTTCATCGAGCACGAGTTCCGCCGCTTCTTGCGGTGCGGGATCCTCGCACACGGCTTCGCCCGGGTCCGGTGCCCCGAGTGCGGGTACGACCGGCTCGTCCCGTTCAGTTGCAAGGGCCGGCTATGCCCATCTTGTTGGGCGCGACGCACCGCCGAAATCGCCGCGGACTTGGTGGACCGGGTCCTTCCCGAGGCCCCTTACCGCCAGTGGGTCCTGACCTTTCCCTTCCCCCTGCGCTTTCTCCTGGCCACGGACTCCGCCATACTGGCGGACATGCTCCAGGCTTTCATAAGGACCCTCTTCGCCTGGCAGAGGTTGCGGGGACGAAGACTCGGAATCCGGCACGGCCAATGCGGTTGCGTGACGTTCGTCCAGCGCTTCGGTGGTATCGCAAACCCAAAATCCCCATTTCCATTCGGTCCTTCCCGACGGCCTATTCGTCCCGAGTCCCGACGGCCCCATGACCTTCTTCCCCCTCCCACCGCCGACCGACAAGGACATCCAAGACCTCACCTCCCGCTTGTCCAAACGCCTCGGCGACATCGCCCGCAGGCGATTCGAGCAGGCTGAAGACCATCCCCCTTGGCCCGACGATGACCTGGCACACATCCATGCGGCCGCGGCCGATTCCCTCCGTTTGCCCCGTTCAACCATACCCGACGACAACGTCCAGGTCCAACGCCCCGAAGAAAAACACCTCTGTGCTCGCGTGGACGGATTTTCACTTCACGCCGGTCGCACTGTTGAGGCGTCGGATCGAGAAGGTCTGGAACAACTTTGCCGCTACGGCCTCCGAGCGCCGTTTTCGAACGACCGCCTCTCTCTGGACCCGGAGGGAAACGTCCTCCTCCGTCTCCTCCGACCCTGGCCCGGTCCAGGCGGCAGGACCGAGGTCGTCTTCGAGCCAGTCCAATTCCTGAAACGACTCGTTGCACTGATACCCCGTCCCTACGGGAACCTCGTCCGTTATCATGGGGTCTTCGCCAATCGCTCCAGGTTCCGGACCCTCCTACCCAAGCCCACACCAAGGGTCCCTGTCGAGGTTGCGGGCGACTCCGGGTCGCCAAAGCCATCCCCAAAGATCCCCGGGGGTGACCCCCGTCCGACTGCGACGGCGATCCAGGACCCACCGCCTCGACGACATCGCTCTACCTGGGCTCAACTACTCCGGCGGGTGCTGGACGTCGATGCCCTGAAGTGCCCGCGTTGCTCCACGCCCATGCTCATCATCGCATTCCTGACCGACCCGGGCGTCGTACGGAAGATCCTGGACCACCTCCACCTACCCGCGGACCCGCCCCCGCTTGGGCCCGTCCGGTGTCTTGAGCCGGACCCGTTCATGACTAACGAGGGGCAACAACCAAACACGGTTCGGTACCGTTCCGATCCCCGCTACCCCTCCACCCGTGCCCCGCCGTGACGCTCTGGCGGTCTTCGCTCATCCGCGCCAAAAGGACGGGTGACCCTTGCGGCCTTGCCGGCCCTACAAGACGCCACCGCCTCGACCCACCGCCCGAGTCCTCGGGGGGCGTCACCATCGCCAAGACATCCCGGGGCCCGGCACGGCACCGGTGCGCCTACTTTCACCAATCCCCTCGGTTCCCAGCCCTTCCCTCGCGTCGAAAAAACCTGTTGACATGCTCTTCTACCCCTGGGCAAAATCGGTCAGGAGGCCTCTTTCGTGGATGGAAGTTCCTATTGACTTGACCGGGCCAACCGAGACCCAAGCCAAGCAAGACCCAAAAGGAGTGACGACATGAACGAGAAGGACAAGCCCCGCCCTGACGATGGCTCCGCTGTCCGGACCGGTCCCCAGGGCACCGGCAACCGGCAATGGTGGCCGAACCAGCTCAACCTGAAGATCCTCCACCAGAATTCGCCCCGGGCCAACCCCATGGGTGAATCGTTCAACTATGCCGAGGCGTTCAAGTCCCTGGACCTGGAAGCGGTCAAGAAGGACCTGCGGGAGTTGATGACCGACTCCCAGGCGTGGTGGCCGGCGGATTTCGGCCACTACGGCGGGTTGTTCATCCGCATGGCGTGGCACAGCGCCGGCACCTACCGCATCGGCGACGGCCGGGGCGGCGCCGGCAGCGGCCAGCAGCGCTTTGCGCCCCTGAACAGCTGGCCGGACAACGTCAACCTCGACAAGGCGCGCCGGCTGCTATGGCCGATCAAGAAGAAATACGGCCGGAAGATCTCCTGGGCCGACCTGTTGATCCTGGCCGG
This sequence comes from Treponema sp., assembly GCA_012517645.1. Taxonomy (GTDB): domain Bacteria; phylum Spirochaetota; class Spirochaetia; order Treponematales; family UBA12059; genus JAAYUR01. The sequence goes on along the minus strand of JAAYUR010000224.1, from coordinate 140 downwards.
CAACGTGGCCCTGGAGTCCATGGGTGCCCCGGTGCTCGGATTCGGCGGCGGGCGCGAGGACTGGTGGGAGCCCGACGAGAGCGTGTACTGGGGCTCGGAGGGGCAATGGCTCGAGGACAAGCGGCACTCGGCCGCAGGGG
>JAAYUR010000074.1 GCA_012517645.1 Treponema sp. | reverse complement strand
CCGGCTTCCCGGACGACGGTGGTCGAAGTTTCCAGGGCGAGGTATTCGAGGGATCTCCGGACTTCCTCGTTCTTTCGGCCCTCGTCGATGGACTGCTTGATATACTGGAGGGCGAGGAGCTTCAGATCCCGGGTATCCCCGCGGGCCTGCTCCTTGATGATCATGGTCTCCAGGGTTTCCTGGAGGTACGCTTCCTCCACGGTCTTCTCCCCGGAGCTTGTCGTCTGGGCGGCGACGCCCGCCAGGACTGCCACGAGCAACGCGGCCAGGGCCGCCGAACGCAATGAACGCATCATTACCTCCCGGTACCAATTTTCCACGAATCACCTACTTTTTCAAGGTAGTAATATACTTGCCGATCCCCGGATGGGGTGATGGTCACCGCCTTGACTTGGAGCGGACTCGTGAACTCTATATCGTCCACCCGGACGCTCTGACGGGACGGATAGACCACATATAGAAAGTAATCCTGGAGAGACGACAGTTTGACCCCCTGGCGCTTGAGCACCGCCGATTCCGACATCTCCGCAAGAACCTCCGGGGCAGAGTAGAAGGCGGAGTAATCCGGGGTCAGGTATCCCTTCCAGGCCGAATAGTCTTTTCTGCGAATCACCTGATTGACCTCGTCGATGAAAGCCTTCACCTCCTCCATAGTATCCCGTTTAACCTCCGCGGATATCATGGACGGGTCGAAAACGGGGGCGGGAGCAGGGGACTGAACCGCGGAGGCGGGAGGCGGGGGTGCCGCGGGAGGCGGAGCGGGTTCCTCGGGGGTGCCCGCGCAAGAGAGGACCAGGGCGCAGACAATCGCGGTGAAAAGGCAGCGGCCGACGGTTCGCATGCTGTGATTCTACTTCCCGCGTCGAGAATTGTCAAAGAAACAGCGACGAATTGATCCGATCCCGGGAGCCCCTCCGCCGGATGGAGATGCCGGCGAATTTTTCGTTTGAACCTTCCGCGTTCATAGTATATCATGCACTGTATCCCGCATTCATACGGTTGTTCGTAAGGCTGGTCGATGAAGGAAATTGCGGAACTCCATTCCCAGGAGTTTGAAACCCCCCCGGAGATTATTGCGTCCGCTCCGGGAACCCTCAGGTTATTGGGCGAGCATACGGAGGATTCCGAGGGCGTCGTCCTGTCCATCGCCCTCTCCCAGCGCGTATGGGTCGCCGTTTCACCCCGGCGCGACTCGTCCCTGCGCTTCTACGCCGCGGACTTGAACGAACGAAAACGCACAAGCCTGGCGAACCTGAAATTCAAGCGCGAGGATCGGTGGGCCAACCTGCCCAAGGGAGTTCTGTCGGCGCTCTTCGACCAGGGCGCCCCGGCCCAGGGATTCAACGTTACCGTCGCGGGCGACATTCCCCAGGGTATCGGACTGGGCTCCTCGGCAGCCTTCGTTGCCGCCTCCGCGGCCGCTTTCGCGGGGGCTCTGGGAAAAAATATCGGGAACGACGGCATCGTGGAGCTCTGCAGGATCGCGGAAGCGGACTTCTGCGGACGCTCCTTCGGTCCCGCCGAGCATGTCGTTCCCGTGGTTTCCCGCCCGGGCACGGCGGTTTCCGTGGACGCCCGGAACGGGCGTCCACGATTGGTTCCATTCGATATCGGGCAATCCGTCGCCCTGATCACGGATTCCAGGGTTCCGCGTTTTTCCGTGGACTCGGAACTCCGTCAGCGCTCCGAGGATTGCCGGCAGTGCTTGAACCATCTCGGCCGCCGCCATTCCGGCAAGTCTTTGCGGGACTATGCCCCCGAAGACCTGGACGAGCTCATGGGAGAGCTTCCCGAGAGCATCCGAAGGCGCTGTCTTTTCATCCTTGAGGAGATGCGGCGGGTTTTCGAGGCCGAGGACCTCCTCGCCCGGGGCGATCTGGCCGGTTTCGGGAAGGTTATGAACAAGTCCCATGCGGGACTCCGCAACCTGCTCGAAGTCTCCTGTCCGGAAGTGGACTGGCTGGTAAAGCGGAGCACCGAGATCGAGGGGACCCTGTGCAGCCGGATCACCGGGAAGGGGTTCGGAGGCTGTACCATAACGATCCTGAGCCGACAAGCCCTGGAGGAATATATGAGCCGCCTGGAGGAATACGAAAGGATCTTCGGCTTCAAGGCCGCCGTATATGAGACCACCGTCTCCGGCGGCATCGAGCTCCAAGGTTGAATCCTTCCCCCGCTTCCGCTACAATCGCCCTGTCCCGGCCGATCGGGCAGGGCGCGGGAGGGGCCGCTACGCTGGTATGAAAATCCTCGTGACGAACGACGACGGCATTCACTCCGAGGGCATCCGGGTTCTCTCGGAGGAACTCGGCCAGGACCATGAAGTGTGGGTGTTCGCGCCCGACGGGGATCGATCCGGCTCGAGCCATTCCATGACCCTGCGGTCTCCCGGCAAGGTTCGAAGATTGGACGAGAAAACGTACACGTGCAGCGGCATGCCCGCGGACTGTGTCATTCTAGCCTTCCGGGGCGCCCTGCCGTTCCGGCCGGAGGTCGTGGTCTCGGGGGTCAACCGGGGACCGAACCTTGGAACGGACATCGTGTTTTCCGGCACCGCAGCGCCCGCCCGTCAGGCGGCGCTCTACGGGATACCGGGTATCGCCGTCTCCCTGGCGAGCTT
>JAAYUR010000248.1 GCA_012517645.1 Treponema sp. | reverse complement strand
GTCCCGTGATCAGGGGGATGGACAGGGGAAGCCGCCTGCGCACCGGCCGGGGCGTCCGTATAGGCCAGCGATGGAAGAGGGGCAGCTCCCGGGGACCCGAGTCCGTGCGGACCACGGCCACCGGATGATCCACGGGGTAGTCTCCCTCGGGGACGAGGGATTCCAGGGTTCCGGAAAGCTCCGGAGGGACCAGGATCCGGTGCTCCACCCGGGAGGTCTCCCGCACGGTGCCCAGGATCCGGCCGCCGGAAACCGGGGCGCCGGGCTTGAGCTCCGGGTCCGGCACGAAGCGCCAGGTCCGGCTCCGGTCCAGGGGTTCCGCGGTGATGCCGCTCTCGATGAAGTCGCCCGAAAGAGCGCGCAAGCGTTCCAGGGGCCGCTGGATTCCGTCGTAGATGGAGCCGATGAGGCCCGGCCCCAGTTCCAGGGACAGGGGCATGCCCGCGCCGTAGACGTTGTCCCGGGGCGCGAGTCCCGTGGTGTCCTCGTAGACCTGGATTATTGCCCGGTCTCCCGAGAGCTTCAGGACCTCTCCCACCAGGCGGGACTCGCCCACCTGGACGAGTTCCAACATCCGGGCGTCCGTGATGCCGTCGGCTTCGATCACGGGGCCGTTCACCCTCCGGACCCGGCCGATGATGCGATCCTTCATAGACCTACCTTAGACGCCTTCCTCGAAGAGGACGGCGTAAATATGCTTTCGTAGTTCCGATTGGGCTCGGAGGAACCGCACGGAGACCTGGTTGTTGAAGGCCAGCCGTCCGCCCTCCGCGGTCAACACCACTCCCTGGGCGGGGAGGGGATCCCCCTCCACTTTTGAAAGACCGACCGGCTTTCCGGTGAACTCCAGGACCGCCTGCTCGGCCCTGTGCAGGAGATCCTCGGTGATCCTGGGCAGTTCCTCCCGGGAGGCGTTGACCCGGGCCTCCGGCTCGGACAGCCCCACCGCGGCCTCGACGATCCACCCGAACAGGACATCCTCGTATCCCGGGGCGTCCGCGGCCTCCGCGACGAGGCGGCGGGCTTCCTCCAAGGTTTCCCGGATGAGGCCGTCCCGGCCGCGCAGGAAGGCCTTGCGGGCCTCCACCGCGGCCCGGACCTCGGCGTTGCGCAGGACGGTCCGGGCCTGGATCTCCGCGGATTCCTCGGCCTTCCGGATCGTCTCCCGGGCCTGGGCCCGCGCCGTTTCTACCCGGTCCCGGGCGTAGACCGCCGCCTCCTGGGCAATCTGACGGGCCGTCTCCGCCGCTTCCCGTTCGATGCTCGAAAGGAGGTCCCGGTCTTCCGGTCGTTCCGTTTCCATGTCTATCGCCTCACAGCTTGATTCCGATGGCCGCGTTCACCGTCTCCCGCAGGGGCGGGCGGGTGCTCAGCTTACCTTCCCAGTCGGGGATCTCGACGATCAGGGGAAAGTCTTCCTTGAATACGTAGCGGTCCACCTGGGGCCGTATCAGCTCGGCGATCCGCTCGGTGACCAGGATGATCGCGTTCTCCCGGTCTTCCAGAGCCTCCCGGAAGGCTTCGGAGGCCTCTTCCCGGGTACGGACCCGTCGGCCCCGGACGCCGGCCAGGCCGAAGCCCAGAACGGCGTCCTCGTCCCCGATCACGTAGTACTTCATCCCGGTCCTAGAATTTCCCCAGGATCATCAGGGCCGTGATGAACCCGAACACCACGAGTCCTTCCGCCAAGGCGATGAAGATGAGGGCCTGGCTGGCGATCTCCGGTTTTTCCCCGATGGCCCCCATGGCGGCCGCTCCGACGTTCGCTATGGCGATGCCCGCTCCGATCGCCCCGAACCCGAAGGCGATGGCCGCGGCGATGAGGCCGAATTTCTGGATGTCCGCCTGCTCCCGGGTGACCTGGGGGGCGCCGGATTCCTGAGCTTGGGCGCTCGCGCCGCCCACGGACACCAGGCTGAATATGCCCAGGAAGGCCAGCAAGACGACGACGCTCAAGCGAACACGGCCCGCGAACAGTTTCTTTGGATCCTGCATATCTTACTCCTTACAAAGTGAGCACTTATTTGGACTCAACCACGGAGAGCACGGAGAAGTTTACGAATACATCAGACAGGATGAACAGGATGGGATACGGATGGACAGGATGGAAACATCCCTGTTCGATCCTTCCAATTTTCTTGTCCATCCATCCCGTATACTGTTGATCCTGTCGGATCTGTGGTTCCAGGCCCGGGTTTTCTCCGTGACCTCCGTGGTGAGATCCGGAAAACGGAATCCGCCGTTTCATTCTCGGGTCCCCAGGGAGATCGGCCGGAAAGCCCGGCCGGTCCCGTTGAAGTATTTGGAGAAAAACTCGTAGTAGTTGAGCCTCAGGGACTGGATGCCCGCGGACAGGCCCTCCAGGGCTATGACCAGGATATTCCCCAGGGCCAGGACCGCGACGGCGGCCGCGGAAAAGCCCCCCGAGGGGTTCAGCATCCGGGCTATTTGGAAGAACGCCGTCATCAGGCTCACGTGGGCTATGCCCAGACCCGCGACCCGCATGAAGGACAGGGTGTTGGCCAGGTAGCCCGAATAGATCTCCAGGACCTCGACGATCCACTCCATGAAAAAGTCCACGATCGTCAAGGCTCCGAAGGGCTTCCTGTGTTCCGGAGGGTGAAGGAAGTATTCCGCGGGCCCCTTGAGGGCCAGGATCAGGGTCGGAAGGCCCAGGATCCAGAAGAGGAGATCCGGGTCCGGGAGCGTCCTGTAGCCGCTTCCGACGAACAGGAAGGCCGCCCAGGCGCCGGCCCCGTAGATCCATCCGCCCAGAAGCCCGCCCTTGTCCAGGGCCAAGGTCAGCCACCGTTTTCGGCGGATCAGGTTGATCCAGTTCAGGACAAGCCCGGTCCCGAGGACCGCCAGCCCGAACTTGATGGTGATGCCCAGGATGTCGTAGACCGTGCGCACGGATCCCTCGCCGGCCTCCCGGCCCGTAACGATCCCGTGGTAATTGAACCAAACCGGAGGCAGCCAGGGCATTCCGAAATAGGAACCGAAGAGTATCCCCGCGACGATCGCGGAGAACCCGCAGTACAGGATCAGCCGGGCCAGGGTGTCGTCCTTTTCAGAGCGCCGGGCGGCCAGGACCCCGGCGCCTCCCAGGAGGGCCAGCACGAGGCCGTGGCCCGCGTCCCCGAACATGAGGCCGAACATGACAAGGTAGGCCGCGGCCGTGAAGGGCACGGGATTCACGGAGCCGTATTCCGGGACCGCGTAATTCCGGACCAGGGCCTCGAAGGGGCGGAGGAGCCGGGGATTCTTCAAGTCGACCGGGGCTTCCTGGTTGTGCTCCCGGACTTCCTTCTCGGAGATCCACTCGATATGACAGCGTCCTCCGGTCGCTTTCCGGATTCCTTCCTCCACGGCCTGCGCCGCGTCCGCGGGGATCCACCCCGAGAAGAGCACCGTCCGTTCCGTGCGGGCGAAGCGGGATTTCACCCTGCCCAGGAGCTCCCGGAGCCGCAGCCGGGTCCACATGGATTCCAGCTCCGGGCCACGTTTGCGGAAGAGTTCCTCCAGCTCGGACTGGTACGCCTTCTGGCGCTCCCGTAGATCGGCCACCCGGGCGTCGATCCCCTGTAAGGCCCGTACCTTGCCGTCCCGGGACGGAGCGTCGCGAGAATCCCCGGCCGGGATTCCGTCCTCCCAGCCCGCGCGGGAGAGGATGGGCGCCACGCGGCCCTCGTCCCGTTTCAGCGTAACCACCAGGGCGTTCCGGCTCGGTGCGGAGTCGTCGCCCCAGGGCACCAGCACCGAGGGCAGGGCGGCCAGGGCTTCCTCCAGGGCGGGAAGCCGGGAGGAGGGCACGCTGCCGGTCCGGATCGCCAGGAAGGAATACGCGGAGCCCAAGCCCGAGGGCTTGGAAAGGTCGTCGAAGACCTCCAGCTGGCGGCGCATCTCCGAGAGCCTGAGAATGTCCTCCTGGGCGGCCTTTTGGCGGTCCCGGATCGACCCGATCTCCGCGGCCAGGGCGTCCAGGGTTTTTTCCGCGGCCGCGAGATCCAGGGGGGTCCGGTCATCCAGGGATGGAACGGGCAGGCGGATCGGGTTGCCCGGTATGCGCAGGAGGCCTTCCAGCCTCCGTCGCAGCTCCTCGATCCGGGCTTCGGTTCCGTCCGAGGGCAGGGGACCCACCCGGTCCTTCCACTCGGACGCAAGGTCCCGGACGGAGATAAGCTCCAACGTTCCCAGGCGCAGGAGCTCCCGGGACACATCCTCGGAGCTCTTGTCCAGAACTACGGCAGCCAGAAGCCGCATGGGGGTCGTGAAGATCATAGGGAATTACGGATCCTTTCCTCGGGAAGGGCGTAGTACTTGGCGTTGAGGACGGACAGGAGGGTCCGGATTTCCTCCCGCTTAAGGGCGAAGTACGCAAGGAGAGTGCCGATGGTGAAGGGGTACCCCGCAAGGAGCCGCCCGGATTCGCCCCGCAGGACGGCACGGAGGGCTCGCTCCAGGAAGCCCAGCCGGGCGGATGGGTCTCCCCCGGTTCCCGCCAGGGCCGCCAAGCCGCGGTTCCGGGATCCTAGGACGGTTTCCGCGAGGTCCGAAAGGTTGCCGGAGGGGTAGGCCGAGGCGGCCTTGGCGGCGTCGAAGGCGCTGCCCCCGGGAATCAGGGAGGCGAAGGCCTCCTGGGGATCCAAATGATAGAAATGCCGGGCCCGGGCCAGCCATTGGATGTTGTGGAAGTCGATCTCTATCCCCAGGATCCTGCGGGCAAGCTCCCGGTCCCTTCGATTCAACGCGTCCAGGGAGGAACGGATCGTGGAGAAGGCAAGCCTGTCCAGTTCCGCTTCCAGGGGGTACAGGGTCTTGTCCGACTCTACCCGGACGAGGGTCCTGCGCAGGATGGGTTCGTAGGGAGTCCCGGATACGGCCCGGACCAGGGCTTCCGAATCCGGCGCCGAGAGAACGGCGTCCAGGTCGAGCCGGTTGGGCAGGGCGCCCCGGAAGAGGTAGACCCCGGAGCCGTCCGAGGGCCGCCCGCGGATGCGGGACTCGAACCAGAGCCGGACGGCGTTCTTGAGGGTTTCCGTCTCGAAGCGGATGGAGTAGGCCCGGATGACCGACCGGGTCGGTTCCTTGGCGAAGCGCTCGAGACCCGTGTGGTACTCCACCTCCATCGAGTACAGCAAGGCTTCACAGCCCCGGAGATCGCCGGTGCGGTCAAACTCGGACTCCAGGGCCGCATAGGGGGTGTCCTTCAAGAGGGCTACGGCTTCCGAAAGGGTCGGAGAGCGGACGAGGGACTCCAGGATTTCCGGGGAAAGCAGGCCGCTGATCCGAGCCTTGAGCTTGGCGTTCAAGAATCCGTATACGGACAGGGCGCCGGGCATAGGGTTCAGCCGTTCCCCAGCCGGGAATCAAGGACCCGGTCCGCGATGTCCCGGGCAAGGTCCGGGATGCGGCGCCGGGCGTCCTCCAGGGCGGAGCGGCTCCGGTTTTCGGCGTCCTTTAGGGCGCGGGCTTCCAGGTCCCGGGCTTCCGTCCGGGCCCGCTCGAGCCGTTCCTTCACCAGCGCCGCGGCCTGGGACCGGGCCTCCGCGAGGATGGCCTCGGCTTCCGCGTCCGCCCGGGCCCGCTCGGCCTCCGCCCGATTTCGGGCTTCCTCCAAGAGCGCGCGGGCCTTGGTTTCTTGTTCCAGTACACGGTCTACGATGGTAAGCATACGCTGACTTTCGCCGGGTTGTCTAAAAAGCCAGCCGTTCGGCCTTTAGACTTTCCCGCGGTATACGCGGCGCTCGATCGGGGCGTCGTAGAGTTTCTTCGGGGCCAAGGCTATACCTCCGAGGAAAAAATGTATAGACCCCCCGCCATCCGAAGGCTTTACGAGCGCTGCCCGTAGGGGTATCCTTTTCGGGGAGGTGCCCCATGATCCGACCATCGCCCCGTTCCGCCTTCATCGCCGTGGACCTTCAGAACGACTTCTGTCCCGGAGGAGCCCTGGGGGTTCCCGACGGGGATGCGGTCCTCCCGATCGTCAACCGGGTCATCCGCCGGTTCCCCCGGGCGGTCGCGACCCAGGACTGGCATCCGGCGGGCCATTTCTCCTTCGCCTCCTCCCGCCCGGGCGCCGAGCTGTACTCCACGGTGGATTCCAAGGGGATCTCCCAGATCCTCTGGCCGGACCACTGCGTCCAGGGAACGCCGGGGGCCGCCTTTCACCCCGACCTGGATCTGGATCCCTTCAACCTGATCATCCGCAAGGGGTTCCGGCCCGGACTGGACTCGTACTCCACCTTTTTCGAGAACGACCGCACGACCCCTACGGGCCTTCACGGATGGCTTCGTGAGCTCGGGGTAACGGAGGTCTGGCTGGCCGGCCTGGCCACGGACTTCTGCGTCCTCTATTCGGCCCTGGACGCGGTCTGCCTGGGTTATACGGCCTACGTACTGACGGACGCCGTGCGGGCGGTGAACGTGCCTGCGGGATCCGAGGATGGGGCGTTCAAGTCCATGGCCGCCGCGGGTGTGCGCCTGATAACGAGCGCAGAGATAGCCGAATGATCAGCGCGGCCTTCACGGACTTCTATGAACTCACCATGGCCCAGGGTTACCTGGCCTACGGCATGGACAGGCCCGCGGTCTTCGAGGCCTTCTTTCGCCACCATCCCTTCGGCGGTGGATACTCCGTGTTCGCGGGGCTCGGCCCCCTTCTGGAGGACCTGGAGACCCTCCGCTTCCTTCCGGAGGACCTGGAGTACCTGGAGAGCCGCGGCATCTTTTCCCCGGAATTCCTTTCCTACCTGGAGTCCTTCCGCTTCCGCGGAGAGATCTGGTCGGTTCCGGAAGGGGAGGTCATCTTCCCCCGGGAACCCCTCCTGCGGGTGCGGGGAGGGCTGGTGGAGTGTCAGATCATCGAGGGTCTGATCCTCAACCGCATCAACTTCCAAAGCCTGGTGGCCACGAAGACCGCCCGAGTCTGCCACGCCGCCAAGGGCGGCAAGGTCATGGAGTTCGGCTTGCGGCGGGCCCAGGGCCCGGACGGGGCTAATTCCGCGACCCGGGCTTCCTACATCGGCGGGGCCGTGGGCACGTCCAACGTACTCGGGGCCCGGCTCTTCGGGATCCCCGCCCTGGGCACCATGGCCCATTCCTGGATCATGGCCTTTCCGTCGGAACTGGAAGCCTTCGAAGCCTACGCGGACCTCTACCCGGACGCGGCGATTTTCCTGGTGGATACCTACGACACCCTGAACAGCGGGGTGCCCAACGCGATCGCAGCCGGGCGCGCCCTGGCGAAACGGGGGAAGAAGTTCGGGATCCGCCTGGATTCCGGGGACATCCAGTACCTGGCCGAGGAGTCCCGCAAGATGCTGGATGCCGCGGGCTTCCTGGACGCCTTCATCGTGGCCTCCAACGACCTGGACGAGGAGATCATCGAGGCCCTGAGCGCCGCGGGAACCCCGGTGGACGTCTGGGGGGTCGGAACCCGCTTGGTGACGGGGGGGTCGGATGCCGCCTTTTCCGGGGTCTACAAGCTGGCCGCCGTGGATCGAGGCGCCGGGATGGAAAGCGCCATGAAGTTCTCGGACAACCCCGACAAGTCCACGGAGCCCGGGGGGAAGGAAGTCTACCGCGTCTACGACGAGGCGGGCCAGGCCCGGGCGGACGTCCTGGCCGCGGAAGGGGAGACCCTGGAGCGCGGGGTTCCCAGGATCTTCCACCACCCCGCCCTGGACACCCGAAGGTTCCGGATGACCCCCTGCGGGGAGATCCGTCCCCTCCTGGCCCGGGTCATGGAAGGGGGGAAACGCCTCGGGCCTCCGCCGCCCCTGGCGGAGGCCCGGAAACGGTGCGCCGCCGAGCTCGGCCGCTTCGATCCCACCTATCGGCGGCTCCTGAATCCCCACGTGTACAAGGTTTCCATCACCGATTCCGTGCGGGACCTCAAGGCCTCCTTCCTGGAGCGGTACCGGACGGGGACCTGAACCTTAACGGGTCTTCCTGGACGGCGCCGTCGAAAAGAGCCTTCTCAAAGCTAGTTTGAGCGCGTAGATCGCCGCCAGGATCGCCGCGAAGGGCCAGCGCCGCGGCGTCCGGTCCGGGATCCGGAGGGATCCGAGCCTGGGAGGGGCCGCGTATTCGGCGATCGGAGGCAAAAGGGCCTCCGGCCCGGTCCGGCCGATCCGCCAATACCCCGTGCCCTGGGGTTTCCATCGGCTTCCCGTCCGCCCCGGTTGGGAAGTGTAGGGCGGGGGTGTCGAGGACTGGATCCGGCCCCAGTACACCAGGGGAAGGTCCGGTAGATCGAGACCTCCCGAGCCCAGGGCGAAGTCGATCCCACCGGACCGGGGCTCCGGGACCGCCAGGGGAACGAAGCCTCCGTAGGTCTCCGAGGGATCCGCGATCAGCGGGGTGTCGCCCTCCCCCGGGGAGGTCACGAGGGAAGCCCCGCGCCGGGGCTGTCCGGCGTCGAGGAGGGCGAATCCCTCCCCCTCCCGTTCGGGAAGGAAGGAGAAGACCGAGGCCATGGCCCCGCTGAAGGATCCGACGCCGGAGGGCCGGGCCGGCCGGGGAGGCAGGAGGACCGGGAAGGCCTCCCCCCCCGCGGATACCACCACCAGGCCCGGCCGCGGGAACCGGAGGGTCCAGCCGTAGGGACCCTCCGAGAGGTCCAGGGAGTCCGGACTGAGGCGGACGAAGGCCCCGGATCCGTCCTCCCATCGGTGCACGATCAGGCCGGAGGGTTCACCCTCCACCGCCAGGCGAAGGGCCCAGCTTTTCGTGGACTCCTCGTACCCCGCGGACACCGGGTACACGTAGGGCGCTTCGACGAACCCCGTCTCCAGGGCCTCGAAGCCGACGGGGTCCCCGGGCAGGCTGTCCGTGACCGCGACGATCCTGCGGTACCCCTTGTTCCGGAGCTCTCCCAAAACGCTCCAGTCTGCGCCCAGGGCTTCCGCCTCCCGGGCTATGCGGGCCGCGAAGGCCTCCGGGTCATCCTCCCTTCGTTGCCGGCTGAAGTCCCGCAGGCGGTATGCCCCCCGTGCGGGATCGAAGTCCAGGAGGAAGACCCGGGCTTCGGCTAGGTCGTTCCGCTCGTACAAGGCCCGGACCGCGGCGTCCACGGCCCGGGAACCCGGCTCGCCCCGGAGCATGGAGCGGGAGCCGTCCAGGACCACGGCGACCCTTCCGGGGCCTGCGGGGGCTTGTCCCGAGAGGGCCAGGGCCACGACGGCGGCCGCGAGGACGTCCAGGAGAAGGTCGTACCGCAGGCGCAGGTTCCGGAGGAGGACCTCGGAGGCCCGTGGCCGGGCGGAGGGGAAGGAGCCGTGGGGGAATACGGCTTTCCGCCGCAGGCGGAGCCCGGCGAGGAGAAGGAGCGCCACCGGGAGGAGCAGGAGGAAGAGCCGGACCGCGAAATCAGCCATACAGGAACTCCAGGACCCTCCAATACACGGGGGCCCGATCCTCGCCGGCCGACAGGCGGTAGTACCGGAATCCCGTTCGGGGTCGGCTCAGGGCTTCGGACCGGGCCTCCTCCGCCCGGCGGTAGGACTCCCGGGACGCGGGGTCCCAGGGCACCAGGATGGTTCTGCCCGTTTCGGGATCCAGGACCTCGTACTCTCCCCAGCCCTCGGCGAGCTCTTCGAAGGAGCTGCGGAAGTGGAAGAAGCAGACCGAGGGGAAGACCGCGGAACGGGCCTCGAACCCGGGGTCCAGAAAATCCGAGAACAGGAAGAGCCTTCTATAGGAAGAGCGGCTCCTCAGGCTTCGCACGGCCCGGGTGATATCCGTCCTGCCCCGGAACTCCGAGGACCGTAGCCAGGCGGCCAACTCCGATACTCCGCTCCTTCCCCGAAGGTGGAGCCCCGCGGTGTCCGGGCGGTCCGAGAATCCGTGGACGCTCAGGGACAGTCCCAGCTCCAGGCATAGGTAGCCCAGGGAGAGCGTCAGGCTCAGGTAGGAATCCCGGTCCCCGGCGGACAGGCTCCCGGACAGGTCCACCAGGAAGGCGATCCCTTCGGTCTCCTCCTCGTAGTACTCCCGGACGTAGGTCCGGTCCGTCCGGCCCAGGAGCCTCCAGTCGATGCTCCTCGGGTCGTCGGAGGGGGCGTATTCCCGGATGGTCTTCAAATCGAAGCTGGACCCCGAGCGGCGGAACATGGGATCCCTGCCCGCCACTCCCCGGGGGAGGTGGGCCCGGAGATTGCGCCTTCGGAAGGCCGCCGCCAGGGCGGGGCACTCGGGATCGACGGAGATCACGGCCCTACCGCTCGAAGAATTCCCGGCGCACGGCGTTCCGGGCCGCGATCAGGACGTCCCGCTTGCGCACGCCGTCCGCCTCGGCGTCGAAGTTGAGGATGACCCTGTGGGCCGACACGTCCTCGAAGAGTTCCCCGACGTCGTCGAAGGAGACCGCGGGCCGGCCCTCCAGGGCCGCCCGGGCTTTCGAGGCCCGGAGGAGCGAGATGGCGCAGCGGGGGCTGGCTCCGTACAGGACGTACTTGCGCACCTCTTCCACCGGGGACTGGTCCGGGTGGGTGGCCAGGACGAGCTTCGCGATGAAGTTCTTGACCTCCTCCGCGACGGCCATCTCCCGGGAAGCCTCGGCCCAGAGGCCCAGTACCGCCTGTGTCCGCTCCCGGCCGGCGGGCTCTCCCCCGGGAGGGGTCTCGGCGATGCGCAGGATGTCCTTCAGGGACCGGAAGTCCGGGGACGAGAAGCGGAGTTTCATGAAGAACCGGTCTACCTGGGCTTCCGGAAGAGGGTAGGTCCCCTCCAGCTCGATGGGGTTCTGGGTGGCGATGACGAAGAAGGGATCCGGGAGGGGGTAGGTTTCCCCCAGGAAGGTGATGCGCCGCTCCTCCATCGCCTCCAGGAAGGCGGACTGGGTCTTGGGGGTCGCCCGGTTGATCTCGTCCCCGAGCACGACGTTCGCGAAGATCGGGCCCCGGTAGAACCGGAACTCCCGTCCCGAAGCCCCGTCCTGGAGGATGTTGGACCCGATGACGTCCAGGGGCATCAAATCCGGGGAGAACTGGACCCGGCGGAACTCGAGCCCGAAGAAGGCGGCCCAGGACTTGGCCAGGCTCGTCTTGCCCAGGCCCGGCGCACCCTCCAGGAGCACATGCCCGCCGGAGAGGAAGGCCGTGAAGAGGCGCTCCAACAATTCGGGATACCCGACCACCCGGGCTCCCACGTAGGCCGCGTAGGCCCGGTAGAACTCCCGCACCGTTTCCAGGGCGGCCTCAAAGTCTCGGCTTTCCATCCAGGATCCCTCCCCAGGCGAATCGTAACCGGGCCGCGAACGCGAGGCCCGCGCAGATACCGAGGTTCATCGCGATCCCGCCCGCCACCGCCAGGGGGGCCGGATTCGCCGCGGCCGCGGCGTTGAAGGCGGCGTGGAACGCGGCGGCCGCGATCAGGGCGGCGGCGGCCGCGGTTCCGGGGCGCCGGGAAGCCAGGGCCAGGGCGAAGAGGGCCGTCCCGTTGACGTGGAGGGGCAGGGCCCAGCCGAGGCGGAGGAAGACCGAAGCGTCCGGGAAGGCCCGGAGGTAGGCCAGGTTCTCCGCGGCCGCGAATCCCGTGGCTCCCGCGACCGCGGCCAGCCCCTTCCCCGGATCCCCGAGGCGGCGGGCCAGGGCCGCGGCCGCCCAGGCCATTCCCAGCTTCAGGGCCTCCTCCGGAAGGACCGAGACCGCGAAGGGCAGGGCGAATCGCTCCGCCAGGAATCGGTTCACAGCCGCCGCCGGGATGTACAGTCCGGCTCCCGCCGCGGCGAACACCGCGAAGAGAAGGGGGGTCCCCGGCTCTTGAGCGGCCGCCGCGATTCGGGAGGCCCAGCGTCCGAGGGCCTTGAGCGCCCGGTTCGGGGCCGAGGTCATCCGGCCGCCGTGCCGCAGCCTCATCGGGCCCCTCCCCGGAGCCTCTGCCAGGCGCTGCGAAGGGAGGCCGCGACCGGGTCCTCGTCGGGTTCCACGTCCACCCGCAGGATCCGGGACTCGAAGTAGAGGCTCAGGGCGGCCTCGGTTTCGGCTAGGGAACGCTCCGCTCCCGCGGTCACGGCCGCTCCCGTCCTCTCGGTCAGGACCTTCTCGAAGGCGGCTCGGTAGTCTTTCATGGCGTTCCGTCCCAGGGAAGCCCCCGGG
>JAAYUR010000492.1 GCA_012517645.1 Treponema sp. | reverse complement strand
GGCCTACCTGTCCACGAAGAGTTCCGATGCCCTCAAAGAGTACATCAAGTACTCCACCCGCCTCGCGGAGGACGGCCGCCGCCTGAACCGGGAGATCCGTGCGGACGAGGTCCTGTTGCTGGAGCGGGATCTGGCGGGTCTTCTGGATTCCTTCCTGGCGGAAACGGAAGCCTCCGTGGCGGCCAAGCGGGGTCGGGACGTCGCCGCCTATACGGAGCATTTCGAGGGGGCGGAGCGGACTCTGGACCTGGTCATGTTCCTGATCGACCGTATCGAGGGAATCTTCATCTCCGATTCCCTCGCTGCGTTTTCGGGCTTCAATTCCCGGGTGACCGCCGTCCTGGCCTTCAACGCGGTTCTCGTGGTCAGCGCCACCCTCATGGGCATGGCCATCCTGGTGAACTTCTCGTACAGACTGACCGAGCCCCTGGCCGAGCTCGCCCGGGCGGCGGAAGCCCTAGGCCGGGGAGACTACGACCACGACCTGCCTCCGCCGGGACGGCCGGACGAGATCGGAGTCATGGCCGCCTCCTTCGCCAGCATGCGCGAGTCCGTCCGTCGGGCCTTCGAGGAGCAGAAGGCCAAGGCCGAGCTGGAGAGGAGCCTGATGGAGGAGAGGGTGCGGCTCCTGGATATGGACCACAAGCTCAAGGACGCGGAACTCTTGGCCCTGCAGACCCAGATCAATCCGCACTTCCTGTTCAACACCCTGGCGGCGGGCCAGCAACTGGCCCTCTCGGAGGGGGCGGATCGTACCGGGGATTTCATGGAAAACCTCGCGGCCTTCATCCGCTACGCCCTGAAGCCCCCTTCCCGGTCCGTCCGGGTATCCGACGAGATCGAATGTGTTCGCCTCTACATCTGGCTGCTTCGACTCCGCTTCGGGGAGCGGTACCGGTTCGAGGTGGATGCGGACGAGGGGGCCCTGGGCGTGAGGACTCCGGCCCTGGTCCTCCAGCCCCTGGTGGAGAACGCCGTGGGGCACGGCCTCCGGGACCGGGAGGAGGGCGGGACGGTTCGGGTCTCCGCCCGCCTGGAAGGAGAGGAAGCGGTCCTTATGGTCCAGGATTCCGGCAGCGGAATGAGCGCCGAGGAGACGGCCCGGATCCTCGGGGAGTCCGGGGGAGACGGGGATCCCCGGGCAGGCATCGGTCTCCGGAACGTCATCCGCAGGGTCACCCTGGCCACCGAGGGGAGAGGACGGGTGGAAGTGGAATCCTCGGCGGGAGCCGGAACGACGGTGCGGATCCGCCTGCCGATCCTGGGAGACGGCCTATGAAACGCGTGCTGGTGGTGGACGACGAGCGGCCCGTTGTGGAGACGATCGAGCTGATGGTCCGGAGGGACCTGTCCGCGGAGTTCTCCGTGGTCGGCGAAGCCTCCTCCGGCCGGGAAGCCGTGGAGAAGGCGCAGACCCTGGCGCCGGACATCGTGCTCATGGACGTCTGGATGCCCGGCATTTCGGGGCTGGACGCGGTCCGGGAGATCCGCGCCCGGGGCCTTGCCTGCGTCTTCATCCTGGTAACCGCCTACGAGAGGTTCGACATCGCCCGGGAGGCCATGGAGCTGGGGGTCCTGGACTACCTTCTCAAGCCCGTGGTCCGGGACAAGCTGGCCGCCGCACTTCGGGCGGCCGCGGCCTTCGCGGACCGGAGGTTCGAGCTTGAACGGCGGGAGATAGAGCACCGGGAGCGGGAGGAGCGCCTTCGGTCCTTCGTGGAGGAGGCTTTCCTGAGGGCGGTGATGTCCGGGGACGGATCGGGATTCGACCCGGAACGGTACCGCGCCGCCCTGGGCATTCCGGGGACCCGGGCCGTCGTCGGAGCCGCCGCCTTCCGGGCGCTTCCGGGCTCCCCGGATCCTCGGGATGAGATTAGAGGGCTGTACGGATCGTTCCGCCAGGCGGTCCGGTACAAGACCCGGGCCCTCGCAGGACCCTTGAGGTCGGGTTTTTCGGCCGTGCTTCTACCCGTTTCGGGAATGGACTCGGCGGAAGCGGAGATAGAAGCCTTGCGGGTAGGATTGACCCAGGCCTTGTACTCGGAACTGAAGGACGGGCGTATACGGTTCGGATTCTCCCCCGCGGCCCCCCTCGGGGAAGCGCCGGCTTCCTGGATCGCCGCCTACCGGGAGTGCCTGGGGTTGGGATCCGCGGACGGGTTCGGGCCGTCGAATCCGGCGGCTTCCGCGGCGGCGCGGCGGGAGGACGAGAAAGCGTTCCTGGAATCCCTGGTCTCCGGGGATCCGGACCGCGCACGATGGGCCTTGGAACGGATCCTGGAAAGCATGCGAATTGCGGGCGAGCCTTCCGTCTCGGTCCGGTACCGGCTCATCGGCCTCTTCGCGGAGGCCTGCAGGAACCTGGAAGTCCGGGGTTTCCTGGGGACCGGAACTGCAGGCCGCCTCCTGGACCTGGATGGCCTGCGTTCCGCCCCGGGGATGGAGGGACTGGCGGAGGCGGCGCGGGCGTTGTTTTCCGCCATAGCCCAGGCCGTCGGCGAAGCGCCCCGCTGGTCCGTTCCCGTGGCCCGGGCGGCGGCTTATATCCGGGAACATTTTTCCCGTCCGATCTCCCTGGAGTCCGCTGCCGCGTCGATTCCTTTGTCCCCGGCTCGACTGTCCCGGATCTTCGCGGAGGAAACGGGTCGGACCTTTTCCGAGTTCCTGACCGGGGTGCGGATAGAGAAAGCCAAGGAGCTTCTCTCGGAACCCGGAGCCTCGGTCAAACTTGTGAGTGCGGCATGCGGGTACCCGGACCCGAACTATTTCGCCCGGCTGTTCAAGAAGGAGACGGGATACACCCCCACCTCCTTCGCGTCCGTCTCCAGGGAGGGGACCGATGAAAAACCATGAAAGATCCTGGCTGGCTTTTCCCTGTGCAGCAGCCCTGCTGGCCGTCTTGGTGACCGGGGTCTCCTGCAAACCCGCTCCCAGGCGCGCCGAACCGGGCCAAGCGCCCCTGATAGGCTTTTCCCTGGATTCCCTGGTCGTGGAGCGTTGGAAGCGGGACGCTGAAATATTTACCAGGTCCGCCCGGGAGCTGGGGGCGGAAGTTCTGCTCCGGGTAGCGGACCAGGACCATGCGGTGCAGGAGCGGCAGATCCGGGAGCTGGCGGACGCGGGGATCCACGTCCTCGTGGTGGTGCCCAACGACGCGGACCGGCTCTCTTCGGTGATCTCCGAGGTCCGGGCCCGGGGTATCCGGGTCCTGAGCTACGACCGCTTGGTGAGGAACGCGAACGTGGACCTCTACGTTTCCTTCGACAACGAGAAGGTGGGCCGCCTGATGGCCGAGTCCGTGTCCCGGGCCGTACCCCGGGGCGGGTATGTCATCATCAACGGCGCCCGGTCGGACAACAACGCGATGATGCTGAACGCGGGAATCCGTCGGGTCCTGGATCCCCTGGAAGCATCCGGAGACGTCCGGATCATCGGGGAGATCTGGCCCGCCGCCTGGGACAGCGACGAGGTTAAGATCGCCCTCGAGCGGATCATCCAGCGCGACCGTCACATCGACGCTGTCGTGGCCGGGAACGACATGTTGGCAGAGGCGGCCATCTCCGTCCTCTCCGTGAACCGTCTCATGGGAAACGTTAAGATCGCGGGCCAGGACGCGGAACTTGCGGCCTGCCAACGCATCGCGGAGGGATCCCAGTACTCGACGGTGTATAAACCCATCGACCGTCTTGCCCTCAAGGCGGCGGGGTATGCGGTCATGCTGGCCCGGGGCGAGGAGATCAAGACCGACGCGATGATCAGCGACGGCCGGCACGAAGTTCCCTACGTCCGGCTGGAGCCGATCCTGGTCACCCGGGACCTCCTGGACGCGACGG
The DNA here is from genome assembly GCA_012517645.1 of Treponema sp. Classification (GTDB taxonomy): domain Bacteria; phylum Spirochaetota; class Spirochaetia; order Treponematales; family UBA12059; genus JAAYUR01. The sequence goes on along the minus strand of JAAYUR010000492.1, from coordinate 7,641 downwards.
TCATCAAGGACGGGTTCCATTCCGCCGCGGACGTCTACCGGAATGTCCGCCGCTAGGAGTCGGGTTCCGAGGTATAGGCGCGGCATCTCTGGATTTTTTTGTCCTCCTCCGATTGTGTGTGCTATCCCGGCCGGAAAACCCAGGACCGGGGCGGCAGGGCGAGACTTCGCGGGATGTTTCCTGAAGACAGATCCGAACATGCCCCGGATACTGTACGCCAGCGGCCCTTCGGCCGCGAATCGCAGTCAGGGGGGTTATATGAAACGTATCGTCGCTATTCTGTCCGCAGTCCTGTTCCTGGCGGGAATCGTCGTATCCGCCGTGGCCCAGGCCGGCAGCTTGCCCGTGGGCATTGTCCTGCCGACCAAGGACGAGCCGCGCTGGCTCCAGGACGAAGCCCGGTTCAAGGATGCCCTGTCCAAGGCAGGGTACAACGTCGAGATTCTCTTCTCTCAGGGTGACTCCGCCAAGGAAAAGGCCAACGTGGAGTCCCTGATCACCAAGGGGATCAAGGTCCTGATCATCTGTCCGCATGACTCCGCCGCCGCCGCGGCCGCCGCGGAGGCCGCCCGCAAGGCCGGCGTAAAGGTCATTTCCTATGACCGTCTGATCACCGGAACCGCCAGCGTGGACTACTACGTCACCTTCGACTCCGTGGCCGTTGGCGAAGCCTGGGGCGATTTCCTGGTCAAGCAGGCCGGGTCCCGCAAGAACCTAAACCTCTACCTCTACGCGGGGGCCGCTTCGGACAACAACGCCTTCCTGTTCTTCGAAGGCGCCTGGAACAAGCTTCAGCCCAAGATCGCGGACGGAACCTTCATCGTCCGAAACTCCACCGAAGCGGTGGCCCAGAGCAAGAAGGCCAAGCTGACCCGGGAAGAGATGGGCAGGATCATCGGCCAGGTCACGACCAACTGGGATTTCAACACCGCGAAGAGCAAGGCCGAGGCGGATCTGACCCGGGCCTCGAACGCCATGAAGGGTGAGGTCTTCATTTGCGCCCCCAACGACGGAACCGCCCGCGCCATCGCGGACGCCTTCGCGGTGGATCGGGCCGTCACGAAGTACTGGATCACCGGACAGGACGCGGAGAAGGCTTCCGTCCAGTATATCATCGACGGCAAGCAGTCCATGACGGTCCTGAAGGACGTCCGGGTCCTGGCCGCCGACGCCATCGCCGCCGCCGTGGCCTATCTCAAAGGAAGTACTCCGGCCAAGACCAAGACCTACAATAACGGAAAGGCCGAGATTCCCGCGAAGCCGTCCGCCACCGTGACGGTGACCAAGGAGAACGTGAAGGCCGACATCGTCGATTCCGGCTACTATCCCGCTTCCGACTTTAAGGGATTATAATAATCCCGGAACCAGAACCAACTCCCGAGGGCGTCGGCGGTCCGGCCGCCGACGCCCTCTTTGGCAGTCTGCGGCGGCACGGCGCAAGGGAGGCCGGAAGATGAGCGAACCGATCCTCGAGATGAGGAATATCACGAAGACCTTCCCCGGTGTGCGCGCCCTGAGCGACGTAAGCTTCCGGGTGACCGAAGGGGAGATCCACTGCCTGGTGGGGGAGAACGGGGCGGGAAAGTCCACCCTGATGAAAGTCCTCTCGGGAGTCTATCCCCACGGAACCTACGAGGGAGAAATCCTGCTTAAAGGGAAACCCCAGAGGTTCCACGGAATCGCGGACAGCGAACGCGCCGGCATCGGAATCATCTATCAGGAACTGGCCCTGGTTCCGGACATGACCGTTTACGACAACATCTGCCTGGGCCACGAGATCCGATCCGGCCTCACCGTGGATTTGAACGAGACCATCAAGAAAGCCTCGGAGATGCTGACCAAGGTCCGTCTCAAACTGGACCCCTCCGCCAAGGTGAAGGACCTGGGAGTCGGGAAGCAGCAGCTCGTGGAGATCGCCAAGGCCCTGAGCCGGGACGTGCGGATCCTGATCCTGGACGAGCCCACGGCGGCCTTGAACGAGGACGACTGCGACAACCTCCTGGACATCCTCCGGGGGCTCAAGCGGGACGGGGTGACCTGCATCATGATCTCCCACAAGCTCAAGGAGGTGATCCGGATCGCGGACACGGTCACTGTCCTGCGGGACGGCCGCACGGTCTGCACCCTGGACGCCGGCAAGGGGGAGGTCTCCGAGGGAATCCTGATCAAGCATATGGTGGGCCGGGAAATCGACGACATCTATCCCAAGCGCGCGGGCAAGTCCGTCGGGGAGGTTGTCCTGGAGGCCCGGAACTGGACGGTGTATTCCCACGGACTAGGGAGAACGGTTCTCAAGGACGTGAATTTCAACGTCCGTCGCGGGGAGATCGTCGGGTTCGCGGGGCTCATGGGTTCCGGCCGGACCGAGCTGGCCCGCAGCGTCTTCGGAAACCCCGACGGGTACCGGGTGGAGGGGGAGCTCCTTGTCGAGGGGCGCCCCGTCCGTTTCGGGGATCCCCGGGCCGCCATCGAAGCGGGGGTGGCCTACGCCAGCGAGGACCGCAAGAAGAACGGCCTGATCTTGATCCAGGACGTCAAGCAGAACATCACCCTAGCCAACCTCCGGGCCCTGGCGTCCCGGGGGGTCGTGGACGGAAACTCCGAAGCCAAGGTGGCCGAAGATTACCGCTCCGCCCTGTCCATAAAAACCCCCAGTATTGACCAGAAGGTCCTGAACCTGTCCGGGGGCAACCAGCAGAAGGTGTCGGTGGCCAAGTGGCTCTTCGTTCGGCCCAAGGTCCTGATTCTGGACGAACCGACCCGGGGCATCGACGTGGGCGCCAAATACGAAATCTATACGTTGATGAACAAGCTCGTTGCGGATGGGATGAGCATCATCATGATCTCTTCGGAACTGCCCGAGGTGCTGGGCATGAGCGACCGGGTCTACATCGTCTCCACGGGACGCATAACCGGGGAGCTTTCGGTGGAAGAGGCGGACCAGGAGAAGATCATGCGGCTGGCGACGAGTTGAGGAGGATTCCATGACGCTGAAAGATCTGCGCTCCATTTTACGGAGCAACATCCGGGACTACGGCATGTACATCGCGCTTCTGGTGATCATGGGGATCTTTACGATCGCCACCCACGGCGTGTTCATCTCTTCCCGGAACATCGCCAACCTCTTGAACCAAACCGGCTACATCGCGGTGCTGGCCATCGGGATGACCCTGGTCATCGTCATCCGGCATATCGACCTGTCCGTGGGCTTCCTGTCGGGCTTCCTGGGGGCCATCGCGGCCATCGCCATGACGGCCTGGGGAGTCCCCGGCTGGACGGCCGTCCTGATCGCCCTTGCCCTGGGGACCGCGGCGGGGCTGGTGACGGGTACCCTGGTGGCCAGGGTGGGCATCCCCGCCTTCGTGGCCTCCCTGGCGGGCTGGCTCATCTACCGGGGGGCCCTGCTCCTGGTCACCCTCAAGACGGGGACCATCATCATACCGGACGCCTTCTTCAACGCCATCGGAAATTCATACATACCGGACATCATGCCGAAGGAGGCTACCTTCCTTCCCGAGCTGCATAAACTGACCCTCCTGCTGGGGTTGGCCGCCATCGTCTGGTTCAATCTCCGTTCCATTCGGGAACGGAATAATCGGAGGCGTTACGGGTTCGAGGTCCTGCCGACGGACATGTTCGCCCTAAAGCTGGTGTTCCTCTCCGTGGTCCTGGCCCTGGTCACCTGGGTTCTGGCCGGATACAACGGCATGTCCTGGACCCTGGCCATCGTCATCGTGGTCGTGGCGGTCTACCACTTCATCACCACCCGGACGGTCCTGGGACGCCATATCTACGCGGTGGGGGGCAACCCCGAGGCCGCGGAACTCTCCGGCGTGAGCGTCAAGAAGATCACCCTCTGGGTCTTCGGTTCCATGGGGTTTCTCTGCGGGCTCTCGGGGGTGCTCTTCGCGTCCCGCCTCCAGTCGGCGACGACCCAGGCGGGGACCCTGTTCGAACTGGACGCCATCGCGGCGGCCTACATCGGCGGAGTGTCCGCGGCGGGCGGCGTCGGGAAGGTGACCGGGTCCCTTGTGGGCGCCATCGTGTACATGTCCCTCACCAGCGGCATGAACCTGATGGGCACGGATATATCCCTGCAGTACATCATCCGGGGCGCCGTGCTCGTGGCGGCGGTCATCTTCGACGTCCAGACCCGGAAGGCCAAGAGCTAGAGTAGTCCCAGGAGCGCGGACGCGGCCGCCCCCGCCAGGAGCAGGCGCAGGGCGGTATCCGCCCCCGTGCCCTTTCGTTCCCAGACCCTCAGGATACTCCGGAACGGCCGGGTTCCGGCCGCCGCGGCCAGGGCGGCCGCGGATCCGAGGGTCGGAAGGGCCTTGAGCAGGACGGGCGGTCCGAATACCGGGATCACGAGGGGCGGCGCCCCCGGAGAAGCGAGGTCCGAGGCGGCTATAAGGAACCCGGGCAGGCCTCCGGCGGCGCAGAGGACGGCAAGGGGAAACATTCCCAGAAAAAAGACGGCGGCTTCCCGGATCCGTCCGGGGCCTCCGGCGGCGGAATCCCGGGTGTTCGATCCGGGTTCCCCGGCTGAGCCCGCGTCGATCGCATCGCGGCCGGGCGGGGAGCGGAAGATTCCCAGGACCGGAAGAAGCCGGAAGACCGCGGCCGCGGAGAGTATGGAGGCGGCCGAGAGGATCCCTCCCATGGTCCCGCCTCCCGACGAGTAGCCCGCCAGGGACTTGGTGGCCCAACCGGCCAAGGGCGGCAGGCCCGCCAGGGAGGCGATCCCGATCAGGATGCCCAGGGAAGGTCCAAGCCCGGCTTTTCCGCGCAGTCGTCCCAGGTCCCGGCTTTCGGACGCGTCCGCCGCGCGTCCCACGGACAGGAACAGCAGGGCCTTGGCCGACCCGTGGGCCAGGGCGTGCAGGGCTCCGGTCGAAAAGGAGCCCGACGCGAAGGCGGCCAGGCAGAGTCCGGCGTGCCCCACGCTCGACCAGGCCAAGAGCCGTTTCGCGTCGGTTTGGGCGATCGCGAAGAAGCCCCCCGCCAGGGCCGTCAGCGCCCCCGCGAGGACCAGGCCCTCCCGAAGCGCCGGGACGTCTGCTAGAGAGCCGACCCTCCCCAGGGCGAAGTATCCGGCGGCCAGGGTGGCTCCGGACAGGAGGGCGGAGACGGGGTGGGGAGCCGAAGCGTGGGCTTCGGGGAGCCATGCGTGGAAGGGGGCGTAGGCGCTCCGGACTCCCAGGGCGACGCTAAGGAAGCCCATCGCTGCCCGGAGATCTCGGGGTGGAACCTGTCCCAGGGCCCGGACGGAGGCCGCGGCTTCCGCGATGGACAGAGTCCCGGTATACCCGTACACGAAGTACAGCCCGAGCAGGTAAAACACCACCGCCACGGTCGAAGTGACCAGGTAGGAATAGGATGCCCAGAGGGACGCGGGCGTCCTTTTGTAGGCGATCAGAACGTAGGAGCAGAGGGCCAGGAGTTCCAGGCTTACGAAGAGGTTGAAGAGATCCGCGGTCAGGACGCAGGCGTAGAGCGAGGACTGAGCGACCAGGAAGAAGAACCAGAAGGTCGGCGAATACCCGCCCGCGGCCAGGCCGTACAAGCCCGCGCTCAGGGATACTATCGTGATCAGGGCGCAGGCGAGCCAGGCGGGGCCGTCCATAAGGTACCGTATGGCCAGGGGAGAGGGCAGTCCCAGGGAGAAATCCGCGGATCCGCCCGCCGCGACAACGGGATACAACCGGACCAATGCCGCGGCGGGGGCCAGAAGCCCGAGGAGCAGACAGGCCGCTGAAATGAGTCGAGATGCTCGGCCGGTTTCGGAACCGGACGGCAGGAATGACTTGGAAACCAGGGGACCCAGACTTGCCGCCAGGGGAACCAGAAAAACGATAAGAACGGACGTCACCTCGGGACCGGGTACGGACATCTTCGTCTACCCCAGGGCTTCCCGTCCCGCCCAGCCGCCCAGGGCGGCCAGGAGAGCCAGTCCCAGGAGGGTCAGGGTCAGGGTTGCTTCGGGTCCGGCCCCGAGTCGTTCGAAGCGGTGCGTCCAGGTCCGTCCCCGAGTGGTGAGCACCGCCCGGGCCAGGACGAAGCCGCCCGCCGCGACAGCGAGGCTCTTCGCGGTCCCGGATGCGGTGAAGGCGAACCCGACGGCGTACCCCGGTGCCAGAAGGCCGGCCGCGGAGGGCAGGAGGACCGGGGCGGCCAAGCCCGTCACCAGACAAAGGGCGGCCAGGGGCAGGGCTCCCCGGCGAAGAGCCGCCCGGAGCCGTTTTATCTCCCCCGAGGAGAGGGCCGGTTCCCGGGACGCGGGTCCCGGCGCGGAAAAGAGGAGGATTCCCAGCTTGGAAAAGGAGGCGGCGGTACCGATCGAGGCGGCTACAAGCAGAAACCAGGGGAAGCCCTCGCCGACCGCATAGAGAACGAGATCCTTGGTCACGGCGCCGTTGAAGGGCGGGAGGGCGGCGATGGACAGGGCCCCGATCACGAAACCCAGGGCGGCCTCGGGAATGCTCCGGAAGGCACCCGCCATGCGGTAGGCGTCCCTCGTACCCGCGGCGTCCGCGGCGCTTCCCACCGTCAGGAACAACAGGCTCTTGAAGGCGCCGTGGGCGGCCGCGTGGAGTCCCGCGGCCAGCAGCCCCGCGGGGCTTCCGGTTCCGAAGGCGGCCAGGACGTAGCCCACCTGGCTGATCGAGTGCCAAGCCAGAAGGCGCTTGGCGTCGGACTGGCAGAGCGCGAAGATGACACCGATCAAGGCGCTGGACGCCCCCAGCCAGAGAAAACCCGTTCTCAGCCACGGGGCGTCCACAAGGGATAGGATACGCCACTGGGCGAAGAAGCTCACCTTGATCATGACGCCCGATAGCAGGGCGGATACGGGGTGCGGCGCGCTGGCGTGGGCGTCCGGAAGCCAGCCGTGGAAGGGCAGGAAAGCCGTCCGGACCCCCAGACCGCCGGCCATGAAAGCCATACCCAGGGCCGCGTAGGCGCGCTCCCGGGGGCCGGCGGATGCCAGGATCCTGCCGGCCTCCTCGATGGACAGGGTGCCCGAGGATCCGTAGACCAGGTAGAGCCCCAGGAGATAGAAGACGATCGCCCCGGTGGAAACCGCCAGGTAGTTGAAACTCCCGAAGAGGGCCGCGCTCTCCTTCTTGTACGCGATGAGGATATAGGACGTCAGGGCCATGAGCTCCAGGCAGACGAAGAGGTGAAAGAAATCCGCGGACAGCAGTGCGGACTGCAGGGACCAATGGCAGAGCAGGAAGAGAAACCAAAAGGTGGAGGAGTACGCTCCCCGGGCCCGGGCGTAGAGTCCCGCGCAAAGGGACACGACCGCGGTGAAGGACGAGGCGAACCATGCCGGACCGTCCAGCCGGTACTGGATGCCGATCAGGGGGGACCAAGCCCCCACGGTGAAACGGACGATTCCCCCGTCCCGCACGGCCGGGTAGACCAAGGCCAGGACGAACAGGGGGCCCGCCGATCCCAGAAAGGCGCCCAGGGAGCTCGCTCGGCCGCCCGCGCTTCGGTCCGGCCCGAAGGCTTTCTCCATCAACGGCAAGGCGGAGGCCAGGAGGGGCAGGAGCGCGATCCAGAAGGCCAGCCGCTCAGGGCTCATCCCGTATCCTCTGTTCGATTTCCCGGGAATCCAGGGTCCCGAATCGCTCG
>JAAYUR010000139.1 GCA_012517645.1 Treponema sp. | reverse complement strand
TGGAGGAGGATCCCCGGCCGGGGGCCTTTTTCCCGGACAAGGCGGAGGCTTCCGGAGTACCCCGGGGTCCCCTTTGGTCCGTGCTCCAGGGCGGGGGCTCCGTCGAACTTACGGACGGGAGGACCGTCCGTCCGGAGGAGGTCATGGGACCTCCCCGGTCGGGCCGCAAATTCGGATACGTCACGGACACCCTATACTTCCCGGAGATCTCCCCGAACGTATCCGGTTCGGATCTCCTGGTCTGCGAAGGGATGTTCGAGCGGGAACTCCTGGCCAGCGCCCAGGAAAAGAAGCACATGACCGCGGAGCAGGCGGCCCGGGTGGCCCGGGACGCGGGGGGTGTCAAGAAACTCGCCCTGATCCACTACAGTCCCCGCTACACGGAACAGAACCTGAAGCGTCTCCTGGAGGAGGCCCGGGAGATCTTCCCGGACACGGTCCTTTCCCGGGACCGCCTGTGTATTCCCATCGAGTACGTGGACTAGGCTCCCGGTCGAAGGATGGGCGTATGATCGAGGTTCGGGACCTGCGCAAGAGCTACGGTTCCTTCGAAGCGGTCCGGGGAGTGTCCTTCGACGCGGGCCCGGGCGGAGTGGTCGGGATTCTAGGCCCGAACGGGGCGGGGAAGACCACGATCCTGCGGATCCTTTCCGGGTACCACGGCCCGACCTCGGGCAGCGCCCGGGTCGCCGGAATCGACGCGGCGGAGGACCCCCGGGAGCTGAAGCGGCGGGTTGGCTACCTCCCGGAGAATGCGCCCCTCTACCCGGACCTGACCGCCCGGGAGCACCTCGAGTTTGTGGCCGAGGCCCGGGGCCTGCGCGGCGCCGCCAAGGCTCGGGCGATGCGGGAGGCCGAAGAGCGCGCCGGGGCGGGGGAAGCCGGCCTCATCCCCGCGGAGCGCCTGTCCAAGGGCTGGAGGCAGCGCGTAGGGCTCGCCATGGCCCTCTTGGGGGATCCCCCCGTCCTGATCCTGGACGAGCCGACCGCCGGGCTGGATCCCAACCAGATCCGGCAGACCCGCTCCCTCGTCCGGGATCTGGGCCGCGAACGGACGGTGCTCCTATCCACCCACATCCTGGGCGAGGCGGAGGCCCTCTGCTCGGAGATCCTCGTGCTCTTCCGGGGCGCCCTGGCGGGCCGGGGCACTCCGAAGGAGATCGCGGACAGCCTGACGGGCAGGGAACGCCTGGAGGCCGTGATCAAGGCTCCCGGCCTCCGGGATGTAGAGGCCGCCCTGACCCGGCTCGGATCAGCCTCCCTCGCGGAAGCGCCCGGTCCGGAGGATGGCGGAGCCTGGAGGATACGCCTGGACTTCCCGGCGGGATCCCAAGGCGCCGCCGAGGCGGTTTCGGACTGGGCGTCCTCCGAGGGGTTCAAGCTCCTGGAGCTCAGACGGGAAGGCCTGTCCATGGAGGAAGTCTTCGCCCGTCTGACCGGGGAGGGTGGATCGTGAAAGGCTTCCTTGCGGTTTTCCGCCGGGAGATTCGCTCGGCCTTGAACACGGCTCCGGCCTACATCTTCGCGGCCTTCTTTCTGGCCGTCTCCGCGGCCTGGCTCTTTTTGATCCGGGGCTTCTTTATCCGCGGGGAGGCCTCCCTTCGGCCCTACTTCGAGGTGATGCCGGCCCTCTTCGCCGTCCTCCTTCCTGCCCTGACCATGCGGTCCTGGGCGGAGGAACGGAGGGCGGGAACCTACGAGATCCTGGCCACCCTGGCGCTGCGACCCGGCGACCTGGTGGCGGGCAAGCACCTCGCGGTCTGTGCGGTGACGGGAGTCGTCCTCGTCCTGAGCCTTTCCGTTCCCCTCTCCCTGGCAGGGCTGGGAGACTTCGATCCGGGGGTTCTGCTCACCGAATACCTGGGGGCCATCGTTTTGGCGTCCGCCTTCGCGGCTCTGGGTCAGTACGTTTCGGCGAAATCTCGAAGCCCCTCGGGCGCCTATCTAGGAACCTCGGCCTCGCTTCTGGCCTTGTCCGCGGTGCACCGGATTCCCTCCTTCCTCGCCCTGCCGGGGCCGCTCTCCCGGGCCCTCGTTTGGCTCTCCCCGTCCTCCCACTTTGAATCCTTTTCCCGGGGAATCCTGGATTCCCGGGACCTGGCGTACTTCGGGATCGTGACGGCGGGCGGGCTGTACCTCTCCGCCAAGGCCCTCGTACGGGAGGCCTGGAAATGAGGGATCCGGGCATCGCCGCGCGGAGGCTCCGGGAAGAGGGTATCCTCAAGGGCCTGACCCTCCTGGTGCTCGTCCTGGCCGCGGCCGGGCTTTCTCTGTATCGGTTTCGGATAGACCTGACCCGGGACCGGTCCTTCACCCTGTCCCCGGCTTCCCGGGCTCTGGCGTCCATCCTTCCCGAGCCCGTCCGTGTCACGTACTACCGGTCCGCCGCCTTGGCGGATCTCCACCCCGGTATCCGCATGGCCCAGGACCTTCTCACGGAATTGGAAGCCCGGGGTTCCGGAAAGATCCAAGTTCTCATCCGGGACGTTCCGGACAAGCCCGGACGGCTGGAGGCCCTGGGGATACTCCCGCGGCAGCTCCAGGTGGAAAGCGGGGGAGAGGCGAGGATAGCCACGGTCTACGCGGGGGTCGTCGTGGAGTACCTGGACGATTTCCGGGTCCTTCCCTCGGTCCTGGGTCCCGAGCGCCTGGAATACGAGGTCGTCAAGGCTATCCGCAGTCTGACAAGCGGAGTGGTGCCCGTGGCCGCCCTCCGGGATGGGGATGGGGACAAGGATCCCGAGGGCGATTTCCGGCTTCTGCGGGCGGCCCTGGTGCGGGCGGGCTATGAAGTACGGGTGTCCTCCCGGGGTACCGAGGTGGAACCGGACGTCTCGGTCCTATTCATACTGGGAAACGCCGCCCTGGGCGAAGTGGACGTGGATTACATCAACCGGTACCTGGAATCCGGGGGCGGCGTCTTCGCGGCGGTCCGGGGAGTCCTCGTGAATCCGGACCGGAACCTCGAGGCCCGACCCCTGGGACCCGATCCCTTCCTGGATCTTCTAGAGTCCTACGGAATCGGAGTCCGGCGAGAGCTGGTCCTGGACACGTCCAGCCTGTCCGTGCCCTTCCAGGTCCAAGGCCCGGACGGGCGTACCACGTATCGATACGTCCGGTATCCCCATTGGGTGTCCGTGGATCGGGAGAACGTGGACTCGTCCCACCCCGCGGCGGCGGGCTATTCGGGGCTCGACCTGTACTGGCCCAGCCCCTTGGAAATCTCCGATCGCGCCGGCCCGGGCGCGCGGATCCTGGTACGGTCCTCGACTCGGGCATGGAGGCAGACCCGGGACTTCGCGACGGCTCCCGAGGAGGAGTCCCGGTACCGGGACGAGGAGGAGGCCACCCGCGGCCAGTATGTCCTTGCGGCGGCCCTGCCCCCGTCGGGAGGCCGGAAAGGCCGACTCGTGGTCGCGGGGTCCTCGGATTTCCTGACGGATCTGATGGGCATGAGCGAGAGCGAGGGCAACGCCCTGTTCGCGGTGTCCGCTGCGGATTGGCTCTGCTCCGGGGACGATCTGCCCCTGCCGTCCGCCGGAGCCGCTCCCCGGCGACTCCGCCTGCCCGAGGAGGATGCCCTCCGGCGGCGGACCGTCTTCGCGGTCTATGTGTTCAACATCCTTGTGGTCCCCTCCCTGGCGGGCCTGGCCGCCCTGCTTCGATCCGCCCGACGGAGCCGCAGGGAGCGGGAGGGGAGGGCCGCGTGAACAGCTTCCGGCGGAAGGTGCGGGCCTTGTCCTGGGCGGCCGTCCTCCTGGCGCTCTGGACGGCCGCCGGAATCGCGTTCTCCCCGGAAGGCCGGAATGCCCGCATTTCCCGCTACAGGCTTCTTGTCCCGGATCCCGCGGAAATCCAGGTCCTGCAAATAACCGTGCCCGAGGGCGACCTGAGCTTCCGACGGCTCGGAGGGGCCTGGACCCTGGAGGGGGACGGTCGTTCCCTGCCTGTCCGGGCCGAGAGGGTGGAAGCCTACCTGGAAACCCTGGGTGCCGTGCGTTCACTGTCCGAAGTATCCCGGGCGGAATCCTCCTGGAAGGATCTTGGACTGGAAGAAGCCTCGGCCCGGAGGGTCCGGCTCTTGCTGAAGGACGGCTCCGCGGCCGCGGATTTCCGGGTCGGGAGGTACGCTCCCGACGGGTCCCGGGTATTCCTGCGAATGGAGGGGAACCCGCGGGGCTTCGCCGCCCCGGCTGCGATCGCCTCAAGGCTTCCGGGGAGCAGAAAAGCCTGGCTGGATCTTCGTCTGTTCGGCGAGGCCGTGCCTCTGGAGGACGTCCAGAGCCTTCGGATATCCGGCTATCTGCGCTTTCCGGACGGCAGCGTCTTCCGGGCCGAGTACGGCTTGGACCAGAACCGTTCCGGCGTTTGGTCGAGTCCGCAGATTCCCGGCCTGGATCCCTCGGCGGCCGGAAGGCTGGTCCGATCCTGGATGAGCGCGGAGGCGGAGGATTTCTCCGACCGGGGACCCGAGGCGGGGCCGGTCTTCCGGGCGGATCTGGCTACGGGGGGCGGAGCTGTCCGCAGTCTGCGGATATCCGCGATCCCGGAGCCGGAAGGGTGGTACCGGGCTTCCCTGACCGGATCGGGAAGGTATTTCCGGATGAGCCCTTGGCTTCTTAAGGATCTGCTCAAGGCTCCCGAGGATCTCTCCGCATCCCCCCGACGGTGATCGACGGTTTTTAGGGAACGGCGGTTCCGTGATATGCGGAGTCGCGGAAGCGGACGGCGGCTTCAGGGCCGGGAGGCGATGTAGTCCCGATACTTGTTCGGATCCGCCTTGAAGGCGACGATCCTGGAATCCCCTTCCTCCCGGGCTCGGGCCAGGGCAGCCCGGGCTTCGTGGATGACCCGCTCCGCCTCCACAAGCCGTCCCGAGCGGGAAGACAGCCCGATGTATATCTTCCGATAGTCCTCGGAGACCCCTTCCTCCCGAAGCACGGAGGTCACCTTCTTCAGGAACTCTTCCGCCATGCGCAGGGCATGCTCGGAATCGATGTTCGGAAGGATGACCGCCAAGCCGGAGGGACCCTGCTCGAAGGCCAGATCCCGGAAGTTGAAGAATTCCAGCAGGATCCGCGTGATAACCCGGTAGGCCGGGGAGCGCCTGGGGATCCCCTCGTGGGATAGCTCGAGGAGCACCAGGTCCTGCTCGAAGGAGGCCGCCCGGGAGAGCTCGGCGCCCAGACGCTCCGGCAGATATTCCGGCCACCCGAGTCCCGATTCCGGGGAATAGAGCCCCCTGGGGTGAGCGGCCGCCTCCGAGGGGGGCGTCGCGCCTTCAACCGATACGGCCGGGCCTTCCCGTACGGACGTGTCCGGGGTTTGCGCGGTTCCCGACGCCTCCCGGTCCGGAGGCATGTCCGGCAAGCGGAACTCCTCTTCCGAAAAGCCGGATCCCGGGGCGG
>JAAYUR010000157.1 GCA_012517645.1 Treponema sp. | reverse complement strand
GGGGAGGCGCTCCGGGCGGACGGCCTAAAACGGGTCGGCCTCCTGGGCACGAGGTTCACCATGGAGGGAGGCTTCTACGCGGACCGCCTGCGGGAACGGTTCGGCCTCGAGGTCCTCGTCCCGGAGGCGGAGGACCGGGCCGCGGTGAACGACGTCATCTACGGGGAACTCGTCCGGGGGGTGATCCGGGAGGAATCCCGGGCCCGGTACTCCGCGGTCGTCGACGGCCTGGTCGACCGGGGAGCCCGGGGGATCGTCCTGGGCTGCACGGAGATCGGCCTGTTGATCCGGGAGCATCCCCGGGTGCCCCTCTACGACACCACGGTCCTGCACGCAAAGGCCGCGGTCAAGAGGGCGCTGGGGTAGGCCGGGGGACCTGCGCGCCCCGAGGCCGGCCGCGGGGCCGGGCCGACCGGCGAAACCGCGTTCCCGCCTCAAACCGTGTTATGATGTAATTTGTATCCCGGAATCCTGAATCATGTCGAAATAGCAAGGAGCCAACCGTGACCGATGATCCCGCCAAGAAACTCCTTCCCTGCATTGCCCCGGAGGACCGGACGGCCGACCTGGAAAAGGCCCTGGCGCCCTGGAATTTCCGGCTCCTACGGATTCCCGGGGACTGTCCCCGGGAATCCTTGCGGCAGACGATCCGGAGCGCCTCACCCGAGGCCGCGGCCGTCCTGGTGGACGCGTCGGCCTTCGAGGGCACCGACGGTCTCCTGGAATGCCTCCGGACGACGGTCCGGGACCTTCCCGTCCTGGTCGTCGTGGAGGACCCCGCCCGGGAGGCCGCAGTCCTGGCGGCCCTGGCGGCGACCTGCCCGGCCTGCCCCTTCGATCTCTGCCGCCGGGACCTCCTGGCCGAACAGGCCGGGCCGCGCCTGGCCATCCTGGAAGCCCGAGCCGCCGCGCGGGCATCCCGACTCCTGGACGGTCTCACGGGGCTGGGGAACCGGACGGCCCTTCGGGAAGCTCTGGACCGGGAACTCGCCGCATCCTCCGGTCCCATCATGGGGTTTTTCATCCTCGACATCGACAATTTCAAATCCGTAAACGATTCCCACGGCCACGCGGCCGGGGACGAGGCGCTCCGCCGGGCGGCGAATCTCCTGCTGTCCACACCGGAGGCGGCGGAACGATCCTTCCGTATCGGGGGTGACGAGTTCGCGGGCATCGTCACCGGACGGAGCAAGGCCGAGGTAGCCCGGGTCCTGGACGACCTCGTCGAGGCCTTCCCGGCCTTGACGATCCAGTCCGGCGACGCGGCCATCCGAATCACCGTCAGCCTGGGCTTTACCTTCCTGGAGCCGGGCATGAGCACCGAGGACGCCTATACGAGGGCGGACGTAGCCCTGTATTCCGCCAAGGCCGCGGGCAAGAACCGGGCTAGGTGCCACGACCTTTGCTGGGACTCGGCCCGGGAGGATCCCGGCCAGGCCGCGGTGGAGCACTTCGAGAACGTCACCCGGGTCTGGACGGACCGGATGTCCGAACTGATCCGGTCCGTGGGTCGGAAGGCCATGGAGGAGGCGCGCCGGGGGGCGAATACCGACGGACTTACGGGCCTGTCCAATCGCGCCTATTACGACCGGCGGATCGCCCGGGACCTGGAGACCGCGCTGCGTACCGGGGCGCCCCTCTCTCTGATCCTCTTCGACGTGGACGACTTCCACGGGGTGAACATGGAGTACGGCTACCCCTCCGGGGACAGGGCCCTGGCCAAGGTGGCGGAGCTCGTCCGGAACCACGCCCGTGTAACCGACTGGTCCGCCCGCTACGGGGGGGAGGAGTTCGTGATCGTCCTGCCCGGGGCGGACGGGGCGGCAGCAGGCCTGGTCGCGGAACGGTTCCGCCAGGCCCTCGAGGCCGCGGAGGTCCGGGCCCTGGACGGCCGCCCGATACCCCTGACCGCCACCGTCGGCGTGGCGGATCTTTCGGAGGCGAGGGCCGCCGCGCCCGGCGCCGAGGATTCCGACGTACGACCCGAGGACCTGGTCCAGAAGGCCAGCGACCGGGTGATCGAGGGCAAACGGAGCGGCAAGAACCGCGTGGTCGGCCCCGCGGGGGTCACCGCGGGGGAGCCCCCCGCGCCTAGGGCCAAGGGCAGGGGCGGCTCCAGGGCCCGCCTGGACATCCTCGTGGTGGACGACAAGGAGCACGCGAAGCTCCAGGTGGAACGAGCCCTGAAGAACCTGGGGGCTCCCCCCGCGGGGATCACCTGGGTGGAGACCCTCGAGGACCTGGAGAAACTCGAGGGCTCCCGGTTCGACCTGGCTTTCGTGGACTTTTTCCTCAGCAAGGACCGGACCTACGGGGTGGACGCGGTGCCCAAGATCAAGGCGGGGACCATCGTGGGCTACAGCTCCAACGCCGCAGCCTCGGAGTTGATCGCCGAAACCGCCCGGAAGCTGGGCTGCCCGATCGCGGCGGCCCTGGAAAAGGACAAACGGAAGGTCGAGAGCCCCGCCCTGGAGAGTTTCCTGGGCTCATTCCTGCGGAGCAGGGAAAGGTAGGAACCGATGCACATCGTACTTGCGGGGGATTCCATC
>JAAYUR010000222.1 GCA_012517645.1 Treponema sp. | reverse complement strand
GCGCCCCGGGCCCGTGATGAATGGATGCGGCCGCGTGCCCGGGACTCCGGACGCGGCCGCGGACTCGATCTCGTGTACGGAGGATGAATGCGGAAGCCCTACGCCCTGTCCCTTGAGAAAGGCGACCTGCTGCCCACCCTGCTCATGGTGCCCGCCGTGGGCCTGGTCCTGGGCGTGATGGTCGTGCCCCTGGGCTTCGGCGCCTTCCTCAGCTTCTTCGACTTCTCCTTCGGGTCCTTCGATCCCCGGACCGCCTTCGTAGGCCTCAAGCACTACCTGCGGTTCTTCCGGGACGAGACGGCCCTCAAGGCCTTGGGGAACACGCTGATGTTCTCCGCCGGTGCCATAGCCGGGGACTTCACCATCGGGACCCTGGCGGCGGTGCTGATCCACTCCCTCTCCCGCCGCCTGGCGCGCTTCGTCCGCCCGATCGTGACGGTGCCCCTCCTGGTGTCGCCCATCGTGGTGGGCCTCATCTGGCGCTACATCTACGACCCCCAGGGCATCCTCTACTGGATGATGGACCGGGTCGGCATCCCCTTCGAGTTCTTCCCCGGTGTGACCAGCGCCTCCACGGCCCTCCTGTCCACGATCATCGCCCACTGGTGGCAGGTGGTCCCTTTCCTCATCATCGTCCTGACCGCGGGCCTCGTGTCCATTCCGACGGAACTCTACGAGGCAGCCCGGGTGGACGGGGCGGGGGTAGTCTCCATCTTCTTCCGGATCACGCTGCCCCTCCTGCGGGACGTGTACCTGGTGATCCTCCTCATCAGCGGGGTGGACACCATCAAGGTCTTCGACATCATCTTCGCCCTTACCGGCGGGGGGCCGAACAACTCGACGGTCTCCCTCAGCATCTACGCCTACACCCAGGGCTTCGAGAACGGGGACCTGAGCTACGGGATCGCGGTGGCCATGGTCGCCATGGTCGCCACCTTCGGACTCTTCGGGATCCCCTTCATCCTTCAGAACCGGAACCGGAGGGATCGCTGAGATGACACGGACTCCCCGCATGAAAGCCCGGAGCAAATGGCCGCCCCGCCTGGCCAAGGCCTTCTTCCTCCTCGTGTTCGGACTCTGGACGATCGGGCCGGTCTACATCGTCGTGTCCAACGCCTTCCGGCGCACCCTGGACATCAAGCGGATGCCGCCGGCCCTGGTCTTCAAGCCCATCCTCACCCACTTCCAGCGGCTCTTCGAACTGGACGACTTCCTGCGGTACTTCGTCAATTCCCTCGTCATCTCCGTCTCGGTGACCTTCGTTACCATAACCCTGGGCACCCTTGCGGCCTACGGGCTCAAGCTCTTCAAGTCCCGGATCGGGGAGCGGCTTTCCAACCTTTTGTTGATCGGGAAAATGGTCCCCGCGATCACGGTGCTCCTCCCGATGTTCATCCTCATGAACCGTCTGCGCCTGACCGGGACCTACCTGGGACCCATCCTGGCGCACTCCGCCATGGGACTTCCCTTCGTCACCTGGATCATGGCCTCCTTCGTCCGGGACATCCCCGGGGAGATCCTGGACTCCGCCACCGTGGAGGGCTGCTCCCGTATGAAGGCCTTCTTCCGGATCATCTTCCCCATGCTGTCCCCGGCCATCGCGTCCGCGGTGATCCTGATCATGCAGTTCTCCTGGAACGAGCTTCTGTTCTCGCTCCAGCTGACCAACCTGGACACCTACCCCATGACCGTCGGGATCGCCCGCTACGTGGGGGCCATCTCCGTGGACTGGGGGAAGTGCTCCGCCGCGGCGACCATCAGCATCGCCCCGATCATCCTGGTCGGTTTCCTGATGCAGAAGTACCTGGTCACAGGGATGACCGCCGGGGCCGTCAAGGGCTGATCCGCCGGGCGGACGTGTAGGGAGACATCCATGGTTTTTGGCGCGCAGTACTACAGGCCCCCCTTCCCGGGCCGGGAATGCTGGGACCGGGACCTGGCGAACATGGCGGACCTGGGCTTCAACACCGTGAAGCTCTGGGCCGTGTGGAACTGGATCGAACCGGTCCGGGGACGGTACGACTTCTCGGACCTGGACGAACTCTGCGGGATCGCCGAGCGCCGGGGCCTTTCGGTGGTGATCAACACGATCCCCGAGGGCGCGCCGCCCTGGGTCCTCCCGGGCAACGAGGACGCCCTGTACCGGACCGGCCGGGGCGAGGTCATCCCCTTCGGGGGGCCGCCGAACCTCCCCTCCGCGGGCTGGCCCGGGCTCTGCATGGACAAGCCCGGGGTGGCCGACCTCACGGCCCGCTTCGTCGAGGCCGTGGCCGCCCGGTACCGAAGGGCCCGTTCCGTCGTCGCCCTGGACGTGTGGAACGAGCCCCACCTGGAGCCCATGTTCGACTACCGGGGGGAGCTCTTGTGCTACTGCGAGCACTCCCGGGCCGAGTTCCGCCGCTGGCTCAAAGAGAAGTACGGCGACCTCGCGTCCTTGAACGCCGCCTGGTTCCGACGCCTCTCGGACTGGTCCGAGGTCGAGCCGCCCCCGCGCTTCGGCACCTGGGCGGACATGCTGGACTGGCGGCTCTTCTGGCTCGAGAACCTGGCCCGTCACCTGAGGATCCGCGCGGAGGCCGCCCGGCGGGGCGCCCCGGGCACGGCGATCCAGACCCACGTGGCCTACAGCGCCACCCTGGGCAACAAGCTGGCCGGGGGCCTGGGCAACGAGCTGGGGGACGAGTTCTCCCTGGCCCGGGAGGTGGACGTCTTCGGCCTCTCGAGCTTCCCCAAGTGGCTCCAGGGCAAGCACCATCCCTTCACCCACCTGGCCCACAACGAGGTCGTGGCCGAGGCCTCCCGGGGCAGGCGCTTCTACCAGGTCGAGCTCCAGGGCGGGGGAGGGAAGGCCGGCTTCCTGGGGGGCGAGGTTCCGACGGCCCGGGACGTGCGGATCTGGAACTACAACACCGCCGCCGCGGGCGGGAAGGGCGTCCTCTACTGGCAGTACGCCCCGGAGCCCGCGGGCCTCGAGTCCCCGGGCTTCGGCCTCACCGCCTACGACGGGGGGAACACCGAGCGGTCCCGGGAGGCGGGGGTCTGCGCCCGGGAGCTCTCGGACCCCCGGCTGGACGCGGCGGCTCGGGTTCCGGCGGTGAACGCGATCTACCTTTCCCGGAAGAGCCAGGTCCTCTCGTTCTGCGCCGAGCGCCGGGAGGACCTCTACGCCGGGAGCGTCGCCGGGATCTACCGGGCGGCCTACGAGGCGGGGATCCCCGTCCGCTTCGTCCACGAGGACTACCTGGAGGACCTGGCCTCCGAGGGCGTCCGGACCCTCTTCGTCCCGATGGCCCTCTGCCTGGACGACTGGGAGCGGGAGGCCCTCCGGGCCTTCGCGGAGGCCGGGGGGCTCCTCGTGGGGGAGGCCGCCACGGGGATGTACGACCAAGGCGGCGTTCTGGACCCGGACAGCCGGGCCCTGTCCGAGCTCTTCGGGGTACGCCACCTCGAGCTCGAGGCCCTGCCCG
>JAAYUR010000081.1 GCA_012517645.1 Treponema sp. | reverse complement strand
GATCTTCGCGACCACCGGCGGCGTCATGGAGGCCGCGGTGCGCACGGCCTACGAACTGGTGACCAAGAAGCCCTTCCCGGTCCTCGAGCTGGAAGCCACCCGGGGCATGGAGGGGATCAAGAGCGCCGAGCTGGACCTCGAGGGGACCAAGCTGAAGGTCGCCGTGGCCCACACCCTCAAAAACGCCCGGGCGGTCCTGGAGGAGATCGCAGCGGGCAAGAGTCCCTACGCCTTCGTGGAGATCATGACCTGCCCCGGCGGCTGCATCGGCGGAGGCGGACAGCCCGTAGCGGTGAACCAAAAGAAGCGGGTCACCCGCCAGAAGGCGGTGTACGAAGAGGACCGGCGCCTGCCCATCCACAAGAGCCACGAAAACCCCGCGATCTCCTCGGTGTACACCGAGTTCCTGGGCAAGCCCCTAGGCCACCTGAGCCACGAGCTTCTGCACACGGAGTACAAGAGGCGGGAGGTCTAGCAGGTTGTTGAAATACTCGAAGCATTTCAACACCCTGCTAGGAGCCTGTCGAGCTCTTAGCTCCCACGGCGCAAGACCATCGAGCCCGGGACCCCCCGCCCCGGGCCTTTTCTTTCGATCGTGGACAGGATGAACAGGATACGATTAGGGATGGACAGGATATCCCGATTCCCAAGTTCCATCCTGTACATCCTTTTTCATCCTGTACATCCTGTCCGATTTTTTCAAGATAACGTCATGGACAGCCTGTAGAGGCATCGGGTATAAACGGTAGCCTATGGCCTTCCGAGCGATCGGCTTCGACATCGACGGCACCCTCTACCCCTCCTGGCGCCTCAACCTGGCCCTGGCGGGTCTCGCGGTCCGGAACTACCGCTGTCTCAGGACCTTCGGCCGGGTCCGGCACGAACTGCGGGAGCTCGCCCGCACGCCCGAATACCGCGCCGCCCCGCCCGGGGGGATCGAGGAGTTCCACCGCCTCCAGGCGGGCTTGGTCGCCCGGCACATGGGCGTCGACGAGCATACGGCCCTCAGGGACGTCGAGAATTTCTTCTACCGGGTGGTCCCGGAAAGTTTCGACCGGATCCGAGCCTTTCCGGGCGTCCGGGAAGCCCTCCTCCGGCTCAAGGCCGCGGGCCTCCGCCTGGGCGCCCTCTCGGACTTCCCCGGGGAACGCAAGCTCAAGCTGATGGGACTGGGAGACCTCTTCGACGTGGTGATGACCAGCGAGGAAACCGGATACCTCAAGCCCGAGCCCGAACCGATCCGCGTCCTGGCGGACCGCCTCGAGGTGCAACCCGGGGATCTCCTGTACGTCGGCAACTCCGCGGCCTACGACGTGGCGGGGGCCAAGGCGGCCGGCGCAGCGTCGGCCTACATACGAAGCCTGTTCGGAGGAGGGAAGGACGGGGGCGCGGACTTCAGCTTCCGCCGCTACCCCGACCTGGCGGACTGGATCCTCTCCCGCCCCTAGCCGCGATCCTTCAGTCGAACCAGACCTCCGTCACGTGCCGGGTTTCCCGGAGG
>JAAYUR010000504.1 GCA_012517645.1 Treponema sp. | reverse complement strand
TAGTATACTGAGCCCAGGTTAAAATACCACGGAAACGCAGGAAATACAGTGTGAATCGCCTCCTTGAAGAGATGGGAGAAAGGCGGGAAACTGGACCGGAACTACAACATCGTTCTAGTTGATCTAAGCGAGATATAAATAAGGATTTGATCCGTTCGTCACACCAGCTCCAGCCTGAGCCTTTTGCCGATCACCTCTGCCGCCCTCTTCAGCGTATGAAGGGTGATAGAATCGTTCTCGGGGTCGAGTAATCGATCCACCGCCGCCCGGGACGTTTCCAGCCTTCGGGCCAGTTCCGTCTTGGTCATCTTGTTTTCCTCGAGAGACCGGCGGATCTGAAGCACGATCAACTTCTTGACCGCTCCGTTCTCGACCTCGTCGAGGATCCCTTCTTCTTCCAGGAAGGAATCGAAGGAGCTTCCCACGGTTTTGTTTTTCATAGCGGAATGCCCCCTTTCAGGACCTCATCGCGACGTCGCTTTGCAAGTTCCAGCTCATCTTGATGTCTTCACCGATCTGCTTCTTGTCGCGTATGGGCATATCCTTGAGCCATTGCCGGACGGGCTTGTTGCCCGCCGGTGTCCGGAAGAAAACCACAAGGATTCGCTTGTTGGACTCTATTTTTAGATTGTACCAAATATGATACGTATTGGTAATGAGATTCTACCGGTTCCCCCCCCCGCTGTACAAAAAAGGTACCAAGCCGCTTCCTGATAGCTCGGTGTAGTTCAGGACAGCTCAGGAGAATCCTGAGCTGTCATTTTCCGAACTTCCCCTACCCGAAGGGGCGGAACCGGGGGGTGACGGTCCGACCGGATTCTCTTCTATTCATCAGCGGGATTCGTAGCAGGCGAACGCTGCGTCCTTGCCAAGGCAGTCTTCTTGGATCAGCTTGCGTCGGGCGATCAGCGCCGCGACGGCGACCGCGGTCCCGGCGATCACTCCGGGAAGCCAGGGGGCCAGGTACGTGAACGCGTAGGCTCCGATGACGGGAGCGATGATCCTATTGAGGCTTTCGATGGACGCGCTCAGGCCGAAGGTCCCTCCCGTGGTTTCCGGCGGAGCGCTCTTTGAAAGCAGGGAACGATTCAGGGTACCTGCGATTCCGGAGGCGAGGCTCATCGGGAGGAGGACGAGGGCCGTCGCGAGAATATTGGAGGTGAATCCGTAGACCGCCAACGCGGCCGCCGCGATGATAAGGGCGGAAAGAAGAATCCTGCGTTCGTCGAATTTCTTGGCCAGCGCGCCGACGAGACCTCCCTGTACGAAGGCGATGATCAATCCTACGTAGGTCAGCAAGAGGCCGCGGGCCGCGGTGTCGGCTCTCAAGTGTTCCGCGGCGAAGAGGGAAAAGGTGCTTTCAAAGAGGGTAAACCCGAAGGAATACACGATGATCATGGTCAACATCACGCCGGTACCGGGAAGGCGGAGCGTGCGCGCGAGCTCCTGAAAGGAGAACCGGCGCCGGGGATTTTCCCGTATGGCTTCTTTTCGCTCGGCGCTGAGACTTTCTGGAAGCAGGGTCAGGATGAGGATACAGTTGAGGAAGGCGATCCCCGCCGCGACGAGGGCGGGAACCGCAAGGCCGAAGCGGGCGAGGAATCCGCCGAACACGGGACCTACGATGAAGCCCAAGCCGAAGGCCATGCCGATCAGGCCCAGCCCCTTGGCCCTCGATTTTCCGTCCGTGATGTCGACGATGTACGATTGCGCCACCGTGATGTTCCCGCCCGTGAGTCCGTCGAGAAGCCGGGCTAGAAAAACGAACTCGATCGAGGGCGCGAAGGCCAGAAGGAGCAGGGAGAAGAACGTCCCGCCTATGGAAACCAGGAGCAGAGGCTTACGGCCGAACTTGTCGGAAAGCCTGCCCACGATCGGCGCGGCGATGAACTGTCCCCCCGCGTAGACCGCCATCAGGAGTCCGAGCAAGGCGGGGTCTGCCTGGAATTGCTTGATGTAATCGGGGATGAGGGGGATGATGAATCCGAACCCGACCATATCCATGAGCACGACGGAAAAAAGGAGCGGAAGGGAAGCCTTGGTTTTCATGAATCGGCCTGCCGTGTATCCCCGCTATGTTTCTGATTAGGGGAAAGTTAGATATCGTTCTTAATATATAGAGGCCTGTATTGAAAGTAAAACACTTGAGAAAAGCCTACCTTGCGGGGGGGGGCGTTTTCGATTCTTCCTCCCCGGCTTCCGGATCCAGCCCTAATCTTGCGATATCAACGGGCCGGAACTATACTTCGATAACCAGCGATGCGCATCGTTTACGACGTTCCAAGCCGGATTCCCGGTACCCGCGCCGCCCCCCTCCAGCAAAGCGGCCGGACGAGAGAAACGGTTCTCGTAGTCCGTCTCGGGGAACGGGGGAAGGACAAGGAACCGGAATCGAACGGCGTTATATCTCGGGGATCTGCGGCGGCCTCGGATTCCGGTGGACTGAGGGCGCGGGACGCGGCCGTGCGGGGGCACGAGGCGGCCCACCTTTCGACCCTCGGGCCCTACGCCGCCTCGGCGGTCATCTTCGACACGGTCGCGACGCCGGACGGACCTGCCGCGGTGGGCGGCCGGATAAAGGTCGACCTTTCCGAGGTTCCCGGGGATCCGGAAGCCACCCTTAGGAAAGCCAGGGTCATCCTGGCCGCGGCGGGCGCTCCCGGGGATCCATCCGCCGCGGACGCCCGGGTTGCCGCCGAAGCCTACCGGCTCATGGCCGAGGCTGCCGCGGAACTAAGAGTCGACGAACGCGCCTAGACGGAGCCGAGTCGGGTATACCCCCGGGTCGAAGAAACGACGTCTGCCCAGGCTCCGTATGCTTGCCGGATTCCGACTCTCCCGTTACCGCAGACAGCGCCTGGCGGCGATCCTGCCCGTCATGATGGCGGTGGGGCCGCCGGCCGGGCTGTAGACCCACTTGCCGGCTGCGTACACGTCCGGGAGCGGGGTCTTCACGGAATCGGCCATGCGGAACATGTTCGTCACCGCGGGGATCTCCTCCTCGAAGGACCAGCCCACGATGGATCCCTCCGAGCTTCCCACCCGCTCGCGGATCGACAGGGGCGAGGCGGAGAAGCGGAAGAGGATTTTTCTGTCGAGCCCCGGATAGAGGCTTGACGAAAGTGTGGTGAGGAACTCGGCCTCGACCCGGCTCTTGAATTCCTCGTACCATCCCGAAGCCCGGATCCTTTCGGTCAGCTCGTAGTCGAAGAGGGAGCTGACGATGAGGCCCGTCTTGCCCGGGGGGGCAGCGTCGGGATCCCGCAGGGCGGGGATCGAAATTTCGAAGGTGTTGTACGCGCAGAATCGGTGCAGCCATGAGAAGAGCTCGTCCTTCTTTACCGAATCCCAGCGCCGGAGCAGGTCCCGAACCTCGGCGGTATGGATGGTCCCGAGGCCCCGCCGGTCGGGGGTGAAGAAGACGTGCCCGCTCGCGGCCTTGGCGAAGGTCGAGGGCGGAAGGTCGACGGCCGCGAACACGGAGAACACGGACTCCGCGCCCCGGTGCCCCAGGACCGCTTTCTTGCGCCGCTCGTAGGAGGCCCGGTCCTTGGGCTCGAGTCCCTCCTCCCCGCTCAGGGCGTACAGGGCCTTCAGGTCCCCCGCCCAGATCATCCTCGAATAGCCGTAGGAGTTGCCGGCCGAGTCCGTCAGGATTCTGTCCCCGGCGTCGATGCGGGTGATCTCGGTCCCGCAGCGTACTTCGCCGCCCCGCGCCCGGATCGCGTCGACCAGGGTGTCGGTGAGCGCCCCCACGCCTCCCTTGGGGTAGATATAGTCGTTGTAGAGCGCGAAATAGCTCAGGGCGAAGAAGACCGGGGTGCCGCGGAAGAAGTGCTGCCCGATGATGTCCTTCAGCGACCGGTTGGAGGAGATCGAGTCCAGGTACTCCTCGAAGGGAGTGTCCATTTTGGATATCCGGTTCATGGTCCGGAAGAACCGGATCGTCCAGGCCGCGAGTTCGGGCAGGAGAACGAGGATGTTCCTTCGCTTCTTCGCGAACAGGGGATTGTCGACGCCGTACAGGACCTTCATGTCCTCGATGATGTCCCGGACGGCCCGGATGATCCTGTCCACGTCGCCCTCGCTGTCCGGGTACAGGTCCTTGAGCAACCGGGCGTACTCGTCGAGACTCCGTTCCCCGGCGATGACGAGAGTTCTGTCCTCGATCCCGAGGGTGATGGGGTTGGGCAGGACCTCGAGGTCGATCCCGAATTCCTTCATGAGGGGCTTCACGAGGCCCGCGTTGACCAGGGCGCGCGCGCCGCCCTCGAATCGGAACCCGTCCCGTACGAAAGAATTCATGAGTCCGCCGCAGCGTTCGTTCTTCTCGAGAAGGAGAACGTCCTTTCCCTTGTGCGCGAGGCTCAGGGCCGCGGTAAGCCCCGCGATGCCCCCGCCGACCACGATGATGTCCTTCTTCGTCATGGTTCCATCCCTGTGTCGCTCCTCACCCGCGGTATCGCGAGCGCAATTGTAATCTAACTAGATCTATGTTCCAATGGTAGATCATGAAGACCAAGCATGTCCTGTGGATCTTCCTGGCCGCCATGGCAGGGCTTATCGCCTTCGCGGCCTTCTTTCCGGACCAATTCTATGCCCTCCTGAACCGGCCCGAAGCGCACGACCACGCCCTGTTCGTCCACGTGGCGGCGACCACCCTGTTCTTCGCCAACGCCGTCGTGGGCATGCTCTGGGAGCGCCGGAGCCTGGCTTCGGGCCGCAAGGACGTTATACTCCACACCTATGAGACGGTGGCCTGGCTGGACGCTCGGTTCTCGTCGCCCCTCATCCTACTTTCCTTGGTCTCGGGTTTGATGCTCGGGGAAATCATGGGGGGAATGTGGGAGATCGGTTGGCTTTCGGCGGGGTTTCTCCTCTTCCTGCTCTCCGGCCTCTTCTGGGTGGTAAGCGACATCCCTACCCAATACAGGCTGAAGCGTCTCCTGGCCGGGCTTGACCCCGCGGATCCGGAACTGCCCGGGGAACTCATGCGCCTGCTCGGGCTGCGCTGGTGGATCAGCCTGGCGGGAGTTTTGCCCCTGGCAGCCGTCTTCGCCCTGATGGTCTACAAGCCCGACATCCCCCCGATCCTGCATTCCAAAGCCGGATCCGCGGCATCCTCCGTTTCCATCTACGAGCGGGTGGAGCTCTCGGGCTTGGACAACGCCGTCCTAATACGCGGCGAGGATCCCGGACTGCCCCTGCTGCTCTGGCTCCATGGAGGGCCCGGGGCCGGACAGATCCACATCGCCCACCGGTTCTTCCGCGACCTCGAGGGGGAATTCCTGGTGGTCAACTGGGATCAGCCCGGCGCCGGGAAGTCGAACCCGCGGAACCTGGATGCGGAGGTTCTGGGTTTTGAGCGTTACCTCTCGGACGCCCACGATCTGACGGGATGGCTGAAGAATCGGTTTCCGGGGCGGCGGATCTTCCTGCTGGGCCATTCCTGGGGTTCCCAGCTGGGAGCCCGCCTGGCGGCCCGGTATCCGGAGGATTACGCGGCCTACATCGGGGTCAGCCAGGTCGTGAACGCCGAGGATGCGGAAAAGCTCGCCCATCCCTGGCTGTTGGAACGGATCCGGGCGGCAGGCCGCCGGGGGGATCTCAGGAAACTCGAACGCCTGGGAGCTCCTCCCTACGAACGGCATGACGCCTACGTCTTCTTCGCGCGGCTCGTGGAATCCTATGGAGGTGGTTCGGACCTTTCCGCGGGATCCTTGATCGGCGCATTCCTCTCTTCCCCGGAGTACAGGCTTGGGGACCTGGGGGCCTGGCTGAGAGGGGCCAACCGGGGCAGCGGAGTCATGTGGCCCGAGACCCGGGCCCAGGATCTTCGGATCGACGTGCCGCGGCTCGGCATCCCGGCCTTCTTTTTGTCGGGAGTCCGGGACCAGAACACTCCTTTCGAACTCGTGCGGGAATACGTCGACAGGCTGGAGGCCCCGGGTAAGGAGCTGGTACTCTTCGAGTCTTCCGCCCACACCCCCTTTTTTGCCGAGCCCGAACGCTTCGCCCGGGAGCTTTCCCGGATCAAGAGGACCGTCCTTGAAGGGGACTCCGAAGTCCCTTAACCGAAGACGGGCCGTTTTCGAGACCCCCGTCGAGTAGGGCTGGCGGTCTTCCAATATTGGACTCCCGCCTCGATTCCCCCTACAATTACGGAATGAGCGACTCCTCCCGGACGGTCCTCCTTCTGACCCTGGCCCACTTCAGCCACCACGTCCTGACCGCCCTGTTGACGCCCCTCCTGCCCTTCATACGGGACGACCTGGGGCTCTCCTACACCCAAGTCGGGGTCGTCCTGGCGGCCTTCAACCTCTCCTACGGGTTCGGGCAGATCCCCGCGGGCCGGCTGGCGGACCGGATCGGGGCGCGGATCGTGCTGACCGCGGGCATAGCGGGGGTCGGCGCCGCGGGCCTTCTATTGGGCTTTTCCTCGGGATACGCGCTGATCCTGGCCTCCCTGGTTGTCATGGGAATCCTGGGCGGCGGGTACCATCCCGCGGCCTCCCCCCTGATCACCTCGGCTGTGGAACCCGGGAGGCGGGGCCGGGCCCTGGGGCTTCACGTCATCGGGGGAAGCGTGAGCTACTTCGCCGCGCCCCTGCTGGGCGCGGCCGCGGCCGCCGCCCTGGGGTGGCGGGGAACCTTCCTGGCCTTCTCGGTACCCGTCATCCTCCTGGGGATCCTGATCCACCGGGCCTGCCTGCGCGCATCCCTCGGAGGTCCGGCGGCCGCGGGTCCGGCGGACGGGGGACGGAGGGACCGGCTTTCGCCGGGGGCGATCCTGGAGCTATCCGCCTTCATCCTCATGGTGACGGGCATGGGGGCGGCCTTGGCCTCCGCCGCCTCCTTCCTGACCCTGTACATCGTGGATGTCCTG
>JAAYUR010000430.1 GCA_012517645.1 Treponema sp. | reverse complement strand
TGCCCGCGGACTGCGTTATCCTGGCTTTCCGGGGGGCCCTGCCGTTCCGACCGGAACTGGTGGTCTCGGGAATCAACCGGGGACCCAACCTGGGTACGGACATCGTCTTTTCTGGAACCGCCGCGGCCGCACGTCAGGCGGTCCTGTACGGGATACCGGGCATAGCCGTCTCCCTGGCGACCTACGGTCCCGCCTTCGATTTCCGCCCCGCCGCGCGCTTCGTACGAACCAATCTGGACGCTCTGCTGGCCGCCTGGGACTCCTCGGTCTTCCTGAACGTGAATGTGCCCGCGGGACCGGATCCGGATTCCCGAAACGCCGTATTCGCCCTGCCGGGAAAGCGAACCTATAAAGACTCCTTACACACCTTTGAGGCTCCGGACGGATATACCTATTGTTTCCTGACCGGTGACATCATCGATAATTCCGGAAAGGATCACGAGGATGCGAGCGTAGTCGAATCCGGCCGCATAGCCCTGACGAAGGTGCTGGTGGATCCCCAAGTTCCCCCGGGTTTTCCGGCGGGTGCCCTGTTCCCCTAGGTTTGGGAACCCTGAGGAAGGTTGACCCCATGCGGAGCGAGATACGGGAAGCCCTGCGATCCTACTCGGAAGGCGATTGGGAGCAAGCACTCCGGCTGTTGTCGGACTCCGACCTGTCCGAGGGGGATTTCGGTGACTCCGCATACCTTTTGGGCCTGTGCCACGTCCGGCTCGGGAACTTCGACGAAGCCCTTCTGTACCTCGAGCAGGTCGTCACCTCCGAGGAGGATCCCGCCCGGCTATACCAGTGCCGAATGGCTCTTGCCTACATCTACGCGGTGACAGGCCGGGTGAAGCTGGCGGAATACGAGCTGTCCCGGCTGAGGGATTCGGGCTATGAATCCGCCCAAATCTGCGCCGCCCTGGGGTATACCGCATGGATCCAGGGGAATATCGACGACAGCCTCCATTGGTACGGACGGGCCCTGGACTTGGAGCCTTCCCATCCGACCTCCTTGAACGGGCTTGGGTACGTCCTGGCCTATCGGGGGGACGACCTGACACGGGCTCTCTCTTGTTGCCGAAAGGCGGTGGAAGCGCGTCCGAACAACCCCGCGTACCAGGACAGCCTAGGCTGGGTGTACCTGAAACTCGGATTTCTGGACGAAGCGGAGACTTGGCTGGAGCGGGCCCTGAAGGGAGCTCCGGAGGAAAAGGAAATCCAGGAACACGTTCGCGCGCTCCGGGAGTTGAAAACCCTATGAAACATTCGACCGCACTGGCCGTACTTTTTCTTGCCGCTTGGACCTCCTGGGCCCAGTTCCCCTACGGCCTCTCGGATCCCTCAGCCCAGGAAAACTTCCGCTTAGGCGTCCAGGCCTACCACCGGGGCCGAACCGCGGAGTCCATCCTCCTCTTCGAACGCGTGCTTTCCTTCAACCCCCGGGATCCGCTGTCCCTGTTCTGGTTGGGCAGGGCCTATTTCAAGAACGGGCTGGAAAGCACGGCCTTGGACCGATGGGAGGCCGCGGCCAAGGAAGGGGGACGATCCCTCCTTGTCGAGAGCTTCATGGAATTCGTCTCCTCCCGGAGATCCGTAGAACCCGGCATCGGCCGGGGCGGGTACGTCTCCGCAGGGGAAGTGCCCGGCCGGCAGGGCACGGATACCCGGTTCCTGAGGCCCTCATGGATCCACCCCCTCCGGGACGGGGGGATCCTCCTGGTGTCCCACGGCACCGGCGAAATCCTGCGGATCGACGTGAACGGCGTCGTTCGCGGCCGGTTCCGGGGAGACCTGGGGGGCTTCGACCGGCCCTTCTCCCTGGCTGTTGCGCCGGACGGGGGGTTCTGGGTGTCCGAGTTCCAGGGGGATCGCATTTCCCGCTGTGACGCGAACGGGACTGTCCTGTCCCGGATTTCCGGAGGGAAGGGCAGGGAACGGCTTTCGGGACCCCAGTATTTGGCCGCCGACTCCGGGGGGTTCCTGTTCGCGGTGGACTACGGGAACGGAAGGGTCGTAAAATACTCCCCTTCCGGGGAATTCCTCCTGGGTTTCGGTCGCCCTTCCTTGGTCTTTCCGGGATTCCGTTCCCCGACGGGCATAGCCGTCCAGGACGGGCGCGTCTATGTGGCGGATTCCTTCCGCAAGGCCGTCTACGTATTCGACGATTCCGGGAACTACCTGGACTCCTTCGCGGAGGGGAGCCTGCTGGGTCCGGAAGGGCTCGCCTTCGCCCGGAAGGATGAGCTCCTTATAGCCGATCGACGGCGAGTGCTGGCCGCGGACTTGACTACCTTCGAGATCCGGGAGATCTATCGATCCCCGCGTCCGGCAGCCCGCATCGTCTCGGCATCCATGGATGCCAACGGCAACATCCTGGCCGCGGATTTCGACGCTTCGACCGTGGATGTCTTATCGGATCCAGCGGTGGTGTATGGAGGGTATTTCCTGGAAATCGAACGGATCCGGGCGGACGCCTTCCCCCTCGTGGAAGCGGATATCTATGTCCGGGACCGGTTCGGGAACCCCGTCGTAGGCCTGGATCAGGGCAACTTCTACGCTTCCGAGCACATAGCCTCGGAGAAATCCGTCAAGGAAGGAGAGACCGAGGCCCGGGTTCGAACGGAAACCCTGGCGCCCGTGCGGGACCTTACCCTGGCCGGTCGGCAGTCCGACACGCCCGGTGTTTCCATAGCCCTCCTGGTGGAGCGGTCTCCGGAGATCGACGCCTACCGTTCCGAAGTGCGCCAGGCGGTGGAATCCGTCATCGCGGGACTCGGGGACCCTGCGGAGGCCTACCTGGTCACCGCGGGAAAGACTCCCGCCCTGCAGGGAACCGCGGGCGGGACAACCGGAGGTCCGGCGCTGGCTCGGCAGGTCCTCTCGGCCGGCGTCGACCCCCAATGGCGGTTCGACTCGGCTCTGAGGCTCTCGGTTTCCACCCTTACCGCCCGGCCGAGCAGGTCCGCCGTGGTATACGTCACGACGGGTTCCGTCAACGAGTCTCGCTTCGAAGGGTCGACTCTGTCGGAGCTGGCGACCTACCTCCGCAACAACGGAATCCGGTTCTACGCGGTGATCGTGGGCGATTCCCAGGCATCCGACGCGGTCCGGTTCCTGGCGGCCACCGCGGGCGGGGGCGTCTACAGAGTCTGGGAACCCGAAGGGATGGGCAGGATAGCTCGGGACCTTGAAAGCGCTCCCTCGGGTCGATACAGGATACGATTCACGAGCGCCGCGGATCCCGGCTTCGGGCGTTCCTACCTGAGGGTCGCCGTGGAAGCCTATCTATTCCGCAAGTCCGGGAGGGACGAATCCGGGTACTTCGCGCCCCTCCGATGAACCGCTATGCCGCGTTCCGAAGGCATTCCGGACTGGACAAGGGTGCGCGGGATATGCTAGGGTAGGGTCCGTTCCGGTTGAAACCCTCCGAGCTTCGGCGGGGGCGGGATTCCGGAACGGGAAGCAAACGCCATCTTAGCTCAGTCGGTAGAGCGCGTGACTTGTAATCTCGAGGTCCCCGGTTCGATTCCGGGAGATGGCTCGAGCCCTGACGGACGGCGTGCTTCACAGGGGGAGATTCCCGAGTGGTCAAAGGGGGCAGACTGTAAATCTGTTGGCTATGCCTTCGAAGGTTCAAATCCTTCTCTCCCCAGAACCCTCTCCCGTTCGAGAGGGTTTTTTCTTCCCCGGAGGTTGTTCCGATGGCATCCGAGATATTTTGGGTCGGGGGACTTCCGTTCGAGTGTTCCCGCTGCTCCGCCTGCTGTCGCCACGAACCCGGTCTGGTCCTCCTTTCCCGCGAGGATCTGCGCCGTCTTCTGTCCCATCTGGGCCTTGATTTCAAGACCTTCTATGCCAAATACTGTAGATTGACCCCCTACGGCGGGGGGATCGCGATAAGTCTTCGGGAAACCAAGGAATACGACTGTATATTCTGGAAGGACGGTTGTTCCGTATATCATGCCCGGCCCGTCCAGTGCAGAACCTATCCGTTCTGGCCAGGGGTGGTCGATTCCCGGACCGATTGGGTCCGGGAAGGACGTCGCTGCCCCGGCATCGGGCGAGGCCGGATCCGCCCCCGTGCGGAAATCGAGGAGGCTCTATGGGAATACCGAAGGAACTCTCCCGTACTTCTAGCTGCCGGGGCGGATCCGGAGTTTCCGGATGAAGATTCGATTTTGGGGCGTTAGGGGATCCATACCGACACCCCTCACATCCGACGCCCTGCGCAGCAAGATCGCGGCGGTGGTCCAGAGGGTTTCCCGCAAGGATATCGAGAGCCCGGAAAGCCGGGAACGGTTTCTAGCCTCCCTGCCGGAGGAGGTCTTTTCCACGGTCGGGGGGAATACTTCCTGCGTGGAGATCAGGACCAACCTGCCGGAACGGATAATCTTCGACGCGGGAACCGGCATCCGGGATCTAGGCGCTGAGATCGCCGCCTCACGGGGCTCATCCCGGTGCAACATCTTCTTTTCGCACTTCCACTGGGATCACCTCCAGGGACTGCCGTTCTTCGCGCCGGCCTTCAATCCCTCCACGGAGATAACCTTCTACAGCCCCGAACCCGGACTTAAGGAGATCCTGGGAGGGCAGATGCGGCCGCCCTATTTCCCCGTTACCATGGACATAATGAGGGCGTCCCTCAAGTACGAACGGATCGGCACCGACGGAGTCAACCTCGGAGGTGTGCGGGTCGTGCCCAGGAGGATGAACCACCCCGGGGGGTGCTGGAGCTATTCGGTTTTCAGCGAAGGAAAGAAAGTAGTATATTCGACCGACACGGAGCTTCAGCCCGTGGATTTCGAACGCAGTCCAGATAACGCCGCGTATTTCCGCGGAGCCGATGCCTTGATCATTGACGCCCAGTACACCTTGGGGGAAGCCATCGAGAAGTACAATTGGGGACACTCCTCCTTCAGCCTCGCAGCGGACTTCGCGTCCTCCTGGGGCATCAAGAGGCTGGTGCTTTTTCATCATGAACCGTCCTATGACGATCGAAAGATATACAAGCTCCTCCAATCCGCGGAGTGGTATGCCGAGCGCCTGGCAGCCAAGGGGCTTGAGGTGATTCTTGCCCGGGACGGGCTTACGGTAGAGGTTTGACGTGACGATCCTGGATCCCTACGACCTGAAACTGAGCCCGAGGGAAACCATCGAGTTGTACCGGTTCCTGAAGAAGGCGGAGGATGCCATGCCCCGGGAGGTCGCCTCGGTTCTGGAAAAACTCCGGGAACGACTCTATTCCCGGCTTTCCATAGAAGAGATGGAGAATATCGAGGTCTATCTCGGCCTCCTGGCCGCGGCGGAAGCCGCAGGGCGGTAGTAATCCCATGAAACCAGGGTCCCCTCCCGGGTCCGGGCTAAAAGCCTTCCTTCTTCTTCCTTTTTTTCTAGCTGGGATCGCGATCCTCGGATTCGCAGCCCTATTGGCGGTGTTCGCTTCCCTGGATGCGCCGTCCGAGGGTATTCCACCGGAAGGAACGCTGTTCACCGTGAGCGCCGGAGAATCCGGCGCCCGGATCGCAGCCCGGCTGGAGGAATCGCGGCTGATACGGTCCGCCCTTTCCTTCCAGGCGCTTCTCCGTATACGGAACCTGCAGACGTCCCTGAAAACAGGAACCTACCGAATCGAGCCGGGGATGCGCGGCAGGGACGTGCTGGAGCTCCTGGCCTCCGGGAGACAGGCGCTGGTCCGGGTCACCGTGCCGGAGGGCACCACCATGCGCCGCACCGCGGATATCCTTGCCGACGCGGGAGTGACGGATCGAGGGGATTTCCTTGCCGCGGCGCGCGACCCGGTTCTGCTAGCCTCCCTGGGCATACAGGCCGAGACCGCGGAGGGCTATCTGTTCCCGGACACGTACTTTCTGCCTCTCAGGACCCCGGGGGCCGAGGTCGTAACCCTGATGGTTCGGGCCTTCCGGGCCCGCCTGGCCGAAGGTGTGCCGGAATCCCTGGGCATGGACGGCCGGGAGCTCCACAAGCGGGTCATTTTAGCTTCCATCGTGGAAAGAGAGTACAGGGTACCAGAGGAGGCTCCCCGAATAGCGGGGGTTTTCTGGAACCGCCTCAGGATAGGAATGGCTCTCCAGTCCTGCGCGACGGTAGTCTACGTTATCACCGAGATCCAGGGCAAAAAGCATCCCGAGGTTCTGTACAATCGGGATATCGAGATCCAGCATTCCTTCAACACCTATATTCACCCCGGACTCCCCCCGGCCCCCATTTCCAACCCGGGCATGACAGCCTTACAGGCCGTATTCCGACCCGAACCATCCAAGTACCTCTATTTCCGCCTTCTGGACGCCCGGACAGGGCGGCATTATTTCTCGGAGACCTTGGACGAACACATCCGCGCGGGGGCCCTGGCCGTTAAGGGCATCGGGGGAAAATGAAGCGGATTCGCAAGGATTCCTTGGACGCCGTCCTGTCAAGGACAGATCTGGCGGCCGTCATCGGAGAGTATGTCCGTCTACAACGCTCGGGATCGGGGTACAAGGGCCTGTGCCCCTTCCACAACGAAAAGACGCCGTCCTTCAACGTCGTACCTGAAAAGGGTCTGTTCTATTGCTTCGGCTGCCAGAAAGGCGGCGATGCCATAGCCTTCCTCCGGGAGATCGAGGGACTTACCTTCGTGGAGGCCGTCGAGCGGCTGGCGCAAAAAGCCGGGATTCAACTGGAATACGAGGGATCCGACGGAACCCCGGACGAGGCGGCCCGGGAAACCCGGGAACGGGACTCCCTGTACGAGCTGTATGAACGCTTGACATCGGCGTTCCAGTGGCTCTTGCGGGAACATCCCTCGGGCAAGCCCGCCCGGGACTATCTGGCGCGAAGGAAGGTTTTCCGGGAAACCCTGGATTCCTTCCGGCTCGGGTACGCCCCCCGGGACCGACGGTGGCTTTTCGGATTCTTGCGAAAGAAGGGGTATTCCCCGGAATTCCTGGCCGCGTCTGGCTTGTTCTCCCGGGAGTACCCGGACCGGGCTTTTTTCGCCGATCGGGTGATGTTCCCTATAACCGACTCCCGGGGGCGGACCGTGGCGTTCGGAGGCAGGCTCTTGGAAGGGGAGGGTCCCAAGTACTTGAATTCCCCGGAAAGCCGCATTTTCCACAAGCAGGATAATCTGTTCGCCCTCTCGGCGGCGGCCATGGCCATACGCCGGGATAGGACGGCCCTGGTCTGCGAAGGATACATGGACGTCCTTGCCTTCCACCAAGCAGGCTTGGACAATGCCGTAGCCCCCCTGGGAACGGCGTTCACGGACGGACAGGCCCGGCTTCTTCGAAGGTACGCGGACAAGGTCGTATTCTGCTTTGACTCCGACGAGGCGGGCCGCCGGGCAACCGAAAAAGCCTTGATGACCGCCGCCCGCAACGGCCTGCTCGCCAAGGTCCTCGTCCTGGAGGGCGGGAAGGATCCCGCGGAAATATCGGAGACCCTGGGAGGGGAGGAATTGAAAAAACTTTCGACTTTCACTATAAATGGAGACGATTTTGTCGTGCGCCGTGCCCGGGCTGCGCAGGACACAACGACCGCCGAAGGGAAGGCTCTCGCCCTGAAATCGCTGTTTCCGTACATGTCCGCCCTGGACTCTGAGATCCGGCTTTCTGAGTTCGCCGACTTCGCGGCGCGGGAATTCCGGAGCAAGACGGACAGAATCCTGG
The DNA here is from genome assembly GCA_012517645.1 of Treponema sp. GTDB lineage: Bacteria > Spirochaetota > Spirochaetia > Treponematales > UBA12059 > JAAYUR01. The sequence goes on along the minus strand of JAAYUR010000430.1, from coordinate 9,509 downwards.
CGGATTTCGAGAAATTTCGGGCATCCGGAAGCCGAACGGAGGGGATTCCGGCGACGGACGGCAGGATACCTGCCCTGCGGCCGAACTCGGACCTGGCCTTTCTTGCGGCCGCGGCCCTCAACCCGGGCCAGTTCGCGGCCGTTCGGGCCCGCATGGAAGCGGGGGATCTGGACGACGAAGCGTCCCGAGAATTGTTCCTTGCCCTGGAGGAATGTTACCGGAACGACGAATCCGACCTGGACGCCCTGCTGAGCCGCGTAACCAACCCGGCCTTGAGGAATTACTTGATGGAGAAGGCCGCCAGCGGGGAGTTCGCGATCCAGGTGGATCGCCTGATCCGGGACGGGATCCTGAACGTCCGGGAACGCAGCCTGGAGCGGCGGCGGTTCCGAGTGGTTCGCCAGATCGCGGAATACGACGCGGAACGGGATGCGGACTCGGTATCGATGAACGACCTTCTGTACGAAAAGATGTTCATCGACCAAGAGCTGGAAAAGATAAAGGAAGAGCGGAATGAGCGATCTTGAACTCGATCCCGCGCTGATCAAACTCCTCGAGTACGCCAAGTCGAAGAATTCCATTACCTTCGACGAGCTTTCGGATTTCCTTCCGGAGCACGTGCTCAATTCGGACAAGATCGACGTTGTGCTGGCGCTCCTGGAAAACCACAATATCCGGCTTGAGGAGGAAGAAAGCCCTGCGGAGGATGAGACGGCGGTCAAGGAGGTTGAAGCCTCCAAGAAACGCCTCGTCTACACGGACAAGGAATCCGCGGTCGACGATCCCATCCGGCTCTACCTTCGGGAAATCGGGAAGGAGAACCTCCTCACCGCCGAGCAGGAGGTGGAGCTTTCCAAGCAGATGGAGGAGGGCGAGGGGATCATCAAGGGCATCATCCGGACAAGCGGCATGCTCATCCCCGAATTCCACCAAATCGCCCAGAAGGCCAAGAGGGAATCCGGGCCCCAGCGCAAGGAGAACACGGAGAAGATAGCCGAACGAAGGCGCCTGAACCAATTCTACCGGGACGTCATCCGGGATACCCAGGCCGATCTCCGCGCCTACGTGGAGACGAAGAGGCGCATCCTCGCCCGGGGCGGGGACGCCCTCAAGGACGAGGGGCTCGAAAGCTCCCGCAAGGCCCTGTTGGCAAGACTCCAGGATGTCGACATCCACCCGGAAGAGATCAATTCATTCTCCGAAAAGTTCATCCTGGCGGCCAAGAAGATCCGAAAGTTTCGGCGGGAGCAGGAACGGCTGGAAAAGACCCTCCAGGTCTCCAGCCTCAAGGAGCTCCGGGCCCTGGGCAGGAACCTGACGATCCGGGACCGCCGGGACCGGATCGAGGAAGAGATCGGGCTTTCCGCGGATGAGATCAAGGAGAGAATCCGTCAGATCCAGGTAACGGAGAAACGGCTGGACGAGCTCGAACACTCCTTCGAATGCACCTGCGACACCATACTTTCCATGGCCAAGGAGATAAACCGCGGCCGAATCATGATGAAGAACGCCAAGGATCGCCTGATCAAGGCGAACCTTCGGCTGGTCGTGTCCATCGCGAAGAAGTATACGAATCGGGGCCTCCACTTCTTCGACCTGGTCCAGGAGGGGAATATCGGCCTCATCAAGGCCGTGGAGAAGTTCGAGTACCGGAAGGGGTACAAGTTCTCCACCTACGCCACCTGGTGGATCCGCCAGGCCATCACCCGGTCCATCAGCGACCAGGCTCGAACCATCCGCGTACCGGTCCATATGATCGAGCAGATCAACAAGGTCGTCCGCGAATCCCGACAGCTCATGCAAAAGCTAGGAAGGGAGCCCACGGACGAGGAGGTCGCCCACCAGTTGGGCTGGCCCGTCAGCCGGGTGAAAAGCGTCAAGAACGTGGCCCGGGAGCCGATTTCCCTGGAAACGCCCATAGGCGAGGACGAGGATTCCCTGCTCGGGGACTTTATCGAGGACAAGGAGATCGAGAATCCCTCGGTACAGACCGACTACAAGCTCCTCCAGGAGCAGATCCGCTCGGTTCTCTCGACCCTGCCTCCCCGGGAACAGGAAGTCCTGCGTATGCGATTCGGCTTGGACGACGGCTACTCCCTGACCCTGGAGGAAGTCGGCTTGTACTTCAACGTTACCCGAGAGCGTATACGGCAGATCGAAGCGAAGGCCCTCAAGAAGCTTCGGCACTTCAAGCGCAGCCAGAAACTCCGGGACTACATGGATCATTGATGACGAACCGCGTTCCGTGCTATCGTTGCCAACTTGGATAACAATCTGCGAGGTGATTCCCTATGTTGATGGAAGAGGTTTTCGAGCGGCTCCGGCAATTCCAAGACATCCTGAAGGAACGCGTCGAGATCGAGAAAGAGATCGAGAACATCCCCAAATCCCTTGTAGCCCAGGAAGAACTCTTGGCCCGGGTAAGAAAGGGTTACGCCGAGAAAACCGAGCAGCTCCAGGCCGCAACCGCTCGGGTGGCCGAACTCCGAAACGAGCTGGCCGAAGCGGAGGCGTCCCGGGAGCGGGCTGAAAAGCTGATGGACACCATTTCCACCCAGCGGGAATACGAAGCCTTGAACAAGGAAATCCGGGACGCGACGGATAAAGAGCACCAGGTGCGCAAGGATCTCCAGAAGGAAGAGAGGGCCCTGGCGGAAATCGAGGAATCCTTCAGGCGGGACGAGTCGATGATCCAGCTCCAGGAATCCGAGATCCTGGAAAAGAAAAAGAAGATCTCCGAGGAGACATCCCAGAAACAGTCTCGGGTCGCGGAACTCCGCGCCGCCGAAAAGACCGTGACGGACGGGATCGACACGGAAATAACCTTCAAGTTCGAGAGGATCATCCGGTCCAAGCAGGGCTTGGGGATCGTTCCGGTCCGAGGATACGTTTGCTCCGGCTGTTCCATGATTCTGCCTGCGCAGTTCGTCAACGAAGTCCGGCAAGGCAACCGCATCATCTTCTGCCCCTATTGCTCCCGGGTCCTTCACTACCAGGAGACGGAGGAGACGGAAGGGGACCTGATCGCGGACATCGAATCCGGAAGCCTCGCGGACCTGGACGATTTCTCCGACGAGGCCGAAGAGGATTCCTACGACGAGGATTCGGAGGATTCCGACAAGGAAATGGGCGATTCGGAGGATTGATGGAGGATCCGTGGGACGCTCAAAGCCGTTTCCTTGACAAACAAGGATCCGGCTGTCGGAATGATTGACCAGGGCATTCGGGGGCAGGTCGAACCGTCGCCGTTCCGGTCCTCCCGGATCGGAGCGGAGGAAAGTCCGGGCTCGCTACGGCACAGCGCCGGCTAACGGCCGGGAGCGGGATCCGGTCCTCGGACCGCGGTTCCGCTACAGACAGCGCAACAGAGAGCAGACCGCCGAATGGGCCCGAAAGGGCTCATGGCAAGGGTGAAAGGGTGGGGTAAGAGCCCACCGCGTCTCCGGCGACGGAGACGGCACGGCAAGCCTCGCTGCGAGCAAGGTCGAGCAGCGGATGGGCCGCCGGCCCGGCCGCGCCCCAGGGCGCGGCGATCCGCGGGTTGACCGCTGGAGGCCCCGGGAAACCGGAGGCCGAGAGAGATGACGGCGGCGCCGAAGGGCGCACAGAACCCGGCTTATAGACCTGCCCCATTTTTCTTTCCGGTCTCCGGATCCCCCGTATCGATTGACGAGGGACGTACAGGCATGGTAAAAATTTGCAGGCTCGTATGTATGCAATCCCGGGAAATCCAGAAACCTTTGATCGCAGCTCCCCGCGACGGAGAAGGCGTCTAGCGCGGGCCTTCGCCGCGGCCTTGCTGGCAGCGGCGATCCTAGCGGCGGTGTTCCTGGCCCCCCCCTTGATTCGCTCCGCCCGATCTCGGGCACCCGGGATCCCGTCGGAGGCGAGCATTCTGGCGGCATGGAACGCCAAGGATTACGAGACGGTTCTAGCCCTATCGGAGGAGGGCCTTGCCCAAAGGCCCCTGGATCCCTTCCGTCTGGTCCTGAAGGGCTTCGCTTCATTCTACCGCGGCGTCGGGGAATCGGACGGAGAGGTCCGCGGACGGTACATGGATGCCGCAGTGTTCTCCCTGCGCAAGGCTCTTACCTCCGCCTCCGTGCCGTTCCGATCCCAGGTCGGCTATGTGCTCGGCAAGGCATACTACCACAAGGGGCCGTACTACATGGACGAGGCGGCGCGGTATCTAGAGGCCGCTTATGAAGAAGCGTCCTCCCGCGGCGAAGAGGCGCCCTTGGACATCCTGGAATACACCGCGGTCGCGTATTCCGCGCTCGAGAACCATGGAAAGAGCGTCGATTTCTTCGAACGGGCCCTTGCCCGGGGGAAGACCGATCTGCTGCTTCTGGCGGCTTCCCGGGCCTACGTCCTGAACGGTCAGGCGGACAAGGCCGAGGTCACCGCGCTGGAGGCCCTGTCCATGACGGAGGATTCCCTGGTCCGAGAAAAATCCCGGTTCCTACTCGGGGAACTCTACTTGGCCCGCAAGGATTTCAAAATGGCGGAGGAACAGTACAACATGATCCTGGAGATGAATGCGGAATCCGCCGACGCTCATTATTACCTGGGATTGATCTGGCAGGATAAAGGCGACCCGGTCCGAGCGCGCGCTGAATGGCGCAAGGCCGTCTCCCTGGATCCCATGCACACCGCGGCGCGTCAAAAGCTCGCGGAACGGATTTAACGACTGGAGGCATCATGGCTCGCCGCAACCTGTTCGACTCCCTGTCCCTGGATATAGGCATCGACCTCGGAACCTGCAATACCCTGATCTATGTGCGCGGCAAGGGCATCGTCATCAATGAACCCTCCGTAGTGGCCGTGGAGAGGGGGACGAAGCGGGTCGTCGCCGTCGGCTCCGAAGCCAAGCGCATGCTCTGGAAAACGCCGGGCGACATCATAGCCATACGTCCCCTCCGGGACGGGGTGATCGCGGATCCGGATACCACGGAGAAGATGATCAAGTACTTTATCCAGAAGGTCATTCCCCGCCGTTGGTTCGTCAAACCCCGCATGGTGATCGGAGTCCCCTCGTGCATCACCGAGGTGGAGCGCCGCGCCGTGGAGGACGCCGCCTACAAGGCGGGAGCCCGGGAAGTCAAGGTGATCCACGAATCCCTCGCGGCGGCCATCGGTGCGGACATACCCATACACGAACCCGCGGGACACATGATCTGCGATATCGGAGGAGGAACGTCGGAAATTTCCGTCATCTCCCTGAAAGGCATGGTGGTGACCAGCGCCATCCGGGTGGGGGGGGATGAATTCGACGCGGCGATCATCAAGCACATCCGGAACGCCCATAACCTGATCATCGGGGAGCAGACGGCGGAACGTTTAAAGATCGACATCGGGAACGCCTCCCCGGATAAGATCATCGAGAAGGTTGAGATAAAGGGTACCGACGCCATCACCGGACTTCCGCGACGCCTGGAAATCGATTCCGTGGAGGTGCGGGAAGCCCTTCAAGAGCCCATCAACCAGATCGTGGAGGAGATCAAGCGCACCCTGGGGCAGACTCCTCCGGAGCTCGCAGCGGACATCGTGGAACGGGGCATCGTCATGGCCGGAGGAGGCAGCCTGCTCAAGGGACTGCCCAAGCTGATCGCCAAGGAAACCGGCGTTCCCGTGATCCTGGCCGAGCGGCCCCTGGAATGCGTGGCCATCGGGGCAGGCAAGTTCTTTGAGACCATGAACAGCCAGGACGGGTCCCTCTACGGATCTCTGAATATATAATGTCCGACGTCGCGGAGCGCCAGCTGGCGCGCAGGAGGAACCTGGTATTCGTCCTGGCCCTCGGGGCGTCCCTACTCATTCTTCTTATTTCGACCAACTCTCTCGCCGGGGTCCCTCAACGCGTCGGCCTCTCGGTCCTTTCGTTCTTCCAGAAAGGATTCGACGCGGTGGGCAATTTCGCCGCCGGAACCCTGACGAGTGTGTCTGAACTCCGGGACCTGCGGGCGCGCTACAAAGATCTCGTTGGCAGGATGGAGGAATACCGGAACCTTGAGCGAAGCCTGACGGACTTAAAAAGGGAGAACGAGAGGCTGCGATCCCAACTGGGATACCTGAGGGAGGCTAGGTATCGTGCCGTCTCGGCCCGGATCATCGCGAAAGATCCGGGGAATCTCTATTCAACCTTCGTCATCGACAAGGGAACGCGGGAAGGCCTTCGCAAAAACCTTCCCGTAGTCGCCTACCAGGACGGTTCCGAAGGCCTGGTAGGCAAGGTTTTGGAAGTCGGAAAGTCTTCCAGCATGGTATCCCCCGTCTTCGATTCTTCCTCCCATGTCTCCGCCCGTCTGGACCGCACCCGCTACGAAGGGTTGGTGTCCGGCGGGGGCAGCCCCGACATTCCGCTCACGATGCGGTACATCAAAAAACGGGCCAAGGACGAGATACAATACGGCGACCTGGTCGTCACGTCGGGCTTCCAGTCGTTGTATCCGAGGGACGTCATCATCGGACGGGTTACCCGAATCATTTCTGCGGATTACCTGACTTCCTTGGATGTCGACGTGGAACCCGTCTTGGATTTCGATCGCCTGGAATATGTCTTCGTGGTATTCCCCGAGGTCGAGCCGGGAAAGGGACCCGAAAACGGGGCGGAGGATTAGGTGCTCAGGACCATCTTGGTCGCCGTGGCGGCTTCCGTCGGTTGTTCCCTCCTTCAATCCACATGGCTTCAATCGATCGCCGTTTACGCCGTGATCCCGGATCTCGCCCTGCTTGTCGTGGTGTACACATCCTTTCAGAATGTCCGTGCCGAGGGGATCGCCGCGGGATTCCTGTCCGGGCTGCTGCAGGATTTCATCTCCTCCGCACCCCTGGGCTTTAACGCCTTCGTCCGGACTCTTGTCTCCTTCGGATTCAACCTGATTTCCGGCAGCTTCTACATAGACCGTATTCTGATGCCCATGTTATTCGGAGCGGTGTCCACCCTGATCAAGGCAGCGGCGACGGCCGTGCTTGCCGTCGCGTTTCCGGCATTCATACACGGCTACAATCTTCTGGATCGAATTCTGTGGATCGAGACCGCGTACAACGCGGTTCTCGCCCCGATCCTCTTCTTCATCCTGGGGCTCCTGAAGCCCTTCTTCGTCACGGCGCGGAACCGGGGATGAGCGACCTGATCCCGGAGGCGAAGCCCACCGATCCTCGGCGGATCCTGCTATTCCGCCTTCTGGTGCTGGGGATCATGGCGGTCTACGCCGGTCGTCTTTTCTATCTACAGATCCTGAAGGGCGGGGAATTCCGGACCCAGGCGGCCAGCATCTCCCGACAGTCCTCCGTTCTTCCCGCCCAACGCGGGGAGATCTACGACCGAGGCGGCAATATTCCCCTCGTGCTCAACGTGGACTCCTTCGCCCTTGACGTCATTCCGGCCGAGCTTCCCGCGGAGCTGAGGGATACGGTATTCCTGAAGCTCGCCCAAATCACGGGAAGGCCCGTGGATGAGCTTCGAGCGAAAATTCCGGCCTCCTACTACCACCTGTACCAACCAGTGGAGGTCGTGGGATCGGTTCCGTATTCGGTGATCGTCTCGGTCGCGGAGCGCCAGGATGAATTGCCCGGCGTCACCTGGCACGCCAAACCGAAGAGAAGCTACCTCGAAACCGGGTCTCTTTCCCACCTGATCGGATACGTAGGAGACATCACACGGGAAGAGCTCAAGCTCCTATTCAATCAAGGCTACCAGGTCGGGGACGTCATAGGAAAAGCCGGAATCGAGAAACAGTACGATTCTATCCTTCGTGGACGGGATGGTCGAGAGTACCGGGTGGTCGACGTCCGGGGCAGAAAGATCGCGGGGGCCCAGCCTTCCGTGGATCCTCCGCTGCCGGGACGGAATATAGTCCTTACGATCGACCGCCGGATACAGGAGCTGTCGGAAAAGGCTTTGGGACGGAGGATGGGATCCGTGGTCGTCCTGAAGCCCCGGACCGGGGAAATCCTGGCCATGGTCTCGTATCCCTGGTACAACCCCAACCTGTTCCTGGAGGCCGACGGCGGACAGGCGTACGCCAAGCTTCTGAACGATCCGAACAAACCATTATTGAACAGGGCCATCCAATCGGCCTATCCTCCCGCGTCGACCTTCAAGGTGGTGGTCACAACCGGCATTCTGGAAGAGAACTCCTTCCCGACGGACAAGACGATCCTATGCCAGGGGGAGATTTCTTACGGGGACCGAGTCTTCCGGTGCTGGATCCGCAAGCCGGGCCACGGAGCCTTGGACCTAAAAGGCGCCCTTGCCCAGTCCTGCGACATTTATTTCTGGACCGTCGCGCGGGATCATCTCGGGATAGAGCGGCTCGTCGCGTATACAAAAGAGTTCGGATTGGGAAACACGAGCGGGATCGATCTTCCCGGGGAGATCTCCGGCTTCTATCCGAGTCCCCAGTGGAAAGAGCGCCGGTACCATGAGAAATGGCTGGGCGGGGATACCATGAACATGGCCATCGGGCAAGGCTACCTTCTTGTGACCCCCCTGCAGATGGCCAACATGGTAGCCATGATCGTAAACGACGGGGTCGTCTACAAGCCCCACGTTCTTTCCGAGATCCGGGATCCCGCAACGGGAGCCATCATCCGGACCGTGGCTCCCGAGGTCCTGTCCCAATCCCGCATCAAGCCCGAAACGTTCCGGACGGTCCGGGAAAACATGCGTGCTGTCATCACGGAGGGCACCGCCCGGTATCCGGTCAACACCAAGGCCGTGCCGGTAGCCGGAAAGACGGGGACCGCCGAAGTCGGATTGGCGGACCGATGGCATTCCTGGTTCGCAAGCTACGGTCCCTTCGGTTCAGAAAGCTCGGATGATGCTGTCGTGGTCGTCGTCATGGTGGAAGCCACGAATCCCTGGGAGTGGTGGGCTCCTTACGCCTCCAATATCATATTCCAGGGAATATTCGCCAACCAGACCTACGAAGATGCAGTACAGGCCTTGGGGCTCTCGTATATGATAAAGCCGACGGAGCGTGTCGAATGATCGCGAACCTCAAGGCGCTTTTCAGCGACATCGACTGGTATATCCTGGGCGCGGCCCTGGTCCTCATGGTCATTGGGGTCCTGTTCATCTTCTCATCGGGCGTGACGAGCACCGGAGTCGTAGTATCCACGGAATACGCGCGTCAAATAGCCTGGGTCGCTCTGGGATTCTTGTTCCTCATGCTTGTCGTCCTGGTGGACTATAAACGCGTCAATGATTCCAGTTTCGTCATCTATGCTGCCGTAATCGCCGTGCTCGTGTATACAAGGATATTCGGCCGGGTAGTCAACGGCGCCCGATCCTGGATCGGAATCGGCGAGTTGGGAATACAACCGTCGGAGTTCGCCAAGATCGCAACGATCTTCTATCTTTCCAAATACCTGGACCAAACCCGCCATTCCCTTTCGGAATTCCGCCGGTTCGCGGGCTCCCTGGCGATCATCGGCCTTCCCATGCTCCTTGTGCTCTCGCAGCCGGATTTCGGAACCGCCCTTGTATTCATTCCGATCTTTCT
>JAAYUR010000235.1 GCA_012517645.1 Treponema sp. | reverse complement strand
ACCCAGGCCTACCGCCTCTACGTCCTTGCCCGGGCGGGCAAGCCCAACGCCGCGGCCATGAACCGCCTGCGGGACGCCGGGAAGCTTCCGACCCAGGCGCTCTGGCAGCTGGCCGCGGCCTACGCCCTTTCGGGGCGCCGGGACATCGCCGCGGACCTCGTGAAGGGCCTGGATCCTCGGATCGAGGCGGCTCGGTCCCTGGACGAGGACTATTACTACTATAGCTACGGCTCCGATTTCCGGGACGCCTCGATCGTCCTGGACGCCCTGAACGCCCTGGGGGACGAAGCCCGGGCGGCGGGGCTCTACCGGGACATCGCCAAGCGGATGAACTCCGCGGTCTGGTACAGCACCCAGGAGACGGCCTTCGCCCTGCTGGCGGCCCTGCCGTACTCCCGGCGGATCGCGGGAGCCGGGACCTCCTCGGCCCTCTGGTCCTACAACGGATCCCCCGAAACCCGGGTAGCCCTGAACAAGCCCGTGACCCGGGTGGCCCTGCCCGCGGGCACGGAAGCGGGCGGCCGGCTCTCGGTCCGCGCGGAGGGCGGGGCTCCGGTCTACGTCCGGGTCCTGGCGGAGGGGGAGGCCCGGGCGGGGGAGGAAGTTCCCGAGGCCCGGGGGCTCTCGGTCCTCACCGTCTACAAGGACATGGAGGGCCGGACCGTGGATCCGGAAACCGCCCCTCCCCTGTCGGACATCGTGATCGAGACCACGGTGCGCAACCTGAGCCGCCGGACGGTCCGCAACGTCGCCCTGACCCAAAAACTCCCCTCGGGCTGGGAAATCCGGAACTTCCGGGTCGGATCGGAGGAGCGGGAGACCTGGGACGAGGACTACGGGCAGGGATCGGGCCGGCCCTGGTGGTACCCCCGCCGGGACTACACCTACCAGGACGTCCGGGACGACCGGGTCTTCACCTACCTGGACCTGGGGCCCGGCAAGGAGACGGTTGTCCGGGTATTCGCGAACAAGACCTACGACGGGTACTTCTACCGGCCCGGGGCCTTCGCGGAGGCCATGTACGACCCCGAGTATCGGGCGCTGGAGCGGGGGGCCTGGATGCGGTCCTGGGGGGAGGCGTCCTCCGGGGCCCGGAACAAGCCCGCCGTGAACAGCACCCTGAGATCGAAGTGAAGTTCAAGGAGTCCGCCCCCGTAGCCGCGGGGGCGGTCCTCCTGGCCTCCCTTGTGTTCCTCGCTCCCGGACCGCCGAGGTTCGCCGGGGGATATTCCACGGTCCTCTACGACCGGAACGGCGTCCTGCTGGGGGCGGCCGCGGCTCCGGATGGGCAGTGGCGCTTTCCCCCCGCCCCGGAGCTCCCGGACCGCTACGTCCGCGCCCTGGTCGCCTTCGAGGACCGTCGTTTTTTCGGCCACGCCGGTTTCGACCCCCGGGCCCTGGCCCGGGCCCTCGTCTCCAACCTGCGCGCCGGCCGGATCGTCTCCGGCGGCTCGACCCTGAGCATGCAGGCGGCCCGGATGGCCCGGGGAAACCGTCCCAGGACCCTGGGACAGAAGGTCTTGGAGCTCTTGTACGCCCTGAGGCTGGAGGCCCTCCGGGACAAGCGGGGAATCCTGGCCCTCTACGCCGCCCACGCGCCCTTCGGCGGCAACGTCGTGGGTCTGAGCGCGGCCAGCTTGCGGTACTTCCGCCGCCCGCCGGAGGACCTGACCTGGGCGGAGGCCGCGGTCCTGGCGGTTCTTCCCAATTCTCCGGCCCTGGTCCACCCCGGGGCGGACCGGGAGCGTCTGCGGGAAAAACGGGACGCCCTGCTGGGCGAACTTGCGGACCGGGGCGAGTTGAGCCCGCAGGATCTTGCCGCGGCCCTTTCGGAGCCGGTCCCGGACCGGCCCGAGCCCCTCCCCCGGCGGGCGCCCCACCTTCTCGACCGGGCGATCCGGGAGGGGTATGCCGGGACCCGGGTGGACAGCACCGTGGACGCGGGACTCCAGGACCTGGTTGCCCGGACGGCGGAGCGGCACGGGGTCCGCCTGGCCGCCCGGGGCATTCGGAACGCCGCGGTGATCGTGGCGGAAGTCGGGAGCGGGGAGATCCTGGCCTACGTCGGGAACCTCGGAGGGATCGACGACGGGGGGGACCGTGAGACCGCCCGGTGGGTGGACTGCGCCGACGCGCCCCGGAGCACCGGGAGCATCCTCAAGCCCTTCCTGTACGCGGCCCTCCTGGACGGGGGCGACTTGAGCCCCGCGACCCTGGTACCCGATCTTCCCACCAGCTTCGGGGCCTTTTCTCCGGAAAACAACACCCGAACCTATTCCGGCGCAGTGCCCGCGGAGCGGGCGCTCGCTCATTCCTTGAACGTCCCCTTCGTGCGCCTCCTGCGTTCTTTCGGGGTCGACGCCTTCCTGGCCCTGCTTAAAAGGTACGGATTCTCCGACCTTGACAGGCCCGCCGGGTCCTACGGGCTGACCCTGATCCTCGGCGGGGCGGAGGCGACCCTGTGGGACGCGGCGGCAGCCTACGCGGTCCTGGCCCGGACGGCTCGAGGCGAGCCCCTTTCCCCGGGGCTGGACTATGTCGCTCCCCATGAAGGCCGAGTCCCCCCGGGCCGAGCGGGGAGGACGGAACCTGAAGCCCGGAGCGGATTAAAAGCCCCCGGCCCGGCGACTGTCCCCCCCGGCCCGGCGCCCGTCTCTCCCGGCGCCGCCTACCTGACCCTCCGAGCCCTGCTGGAGGTCGGACGCCCTGCGGAGGAGTCCGCCTGGAAGGACTGGGCCGTGGGCCGCCGCATAGCCTGGAAGACCGGTACCAGCCAGGGCTTCCGGGACGCCTGGGCGATCGGCGTCACCTCGGAACATGTCGTAGCGGTCTGGGCCGGCAACGCGACGGGGGAGGGCCGGCCGGACCTGCGGGGCTCCGAGGCCGCGGCTCCCCTGCTCTTCGACGTATTCGAGCTGCTCCCCCGGGATCCCTGGATCGTCCCGCCCGCGCAGGCCCTGCGCAGGGAGACCGTCTGCGCCGATTCCGGTTATCTGGCCGGCCCCGACTGCGCCCGGACCCTCCGGATCGAACTGCCCGCCGACGCCCCGACCCCTGCCCTCTGCCCGTATTGCCGTACCATCCACGTGACCGCGGACGGGGCCTACCGGGCCACGGCGGACTGCCTGCCCCTGGACCGCCTGACGGCCCGAAAGGCCTTCGTCCTGCCGCCCGCCCTGGAATGGTACTACCGGGCCGGCCATCCGGCCTATCGGCCTCTTCCGCCTCTCCTGCCGGGCTGCGGAGCCGAGGACAGTCCCCTCACCATCCTGGTGCCCGAGGAGGGAACCCGGCTCTTCATCCCCGTGGAATTGGACGGGACCCCCGGTCGGAGCGTGTTCCGGGCGGTGCACCGGGATCCCCGGGCCCGACTCTTCTGGCATCTCGACGGGGAGTACCTCGGTGAAACCTCCGGTCCCGAGCACAGGATGGAAGCCCGGCCGAGCCGGGGTCAGAGCGTGTTGACGGTGGTGGACGAGGAGGGCCGAACCTCGGTCCGCCGTTTCGAGGTCTTGAGCGAACGGGAAGGTTCCTAGGCTCCCCGATTCCGGGTATACTCGGGCCCATGAACGTCTTCCCGCCCCGGACTCGCCTGTTCTGCTTGGCTCTTTTCTCGGCTTTGACGCTCGCGGGCCTTTCCGCCCAGGATGCCGCGTGGCTCGGACTGTGGGAAGGCAGGATCCGGACCGCCCAGGGCGATTTTCCGGCGCGGCTGGAGATCTTTCCCGGCGGCGCCCTGCTGGACCTTCCGGAGCAGGGGGCCTTCGGCTGGCCTGTCCGAACGGTGAAGGCCGAGAGCCGGGACCTCTACATCGCCGTTGATCTGGGTATGGAGCCCCTGGAGCTGGCCGGGCCCCGGGAGGGGGAGGCCGTGGCCGGGACCCTCATCCAGGGCGGCCGTTCCGGGCGCTTCGAATTCCGGCTCGCCCGTTCAGGACCGAGCCGGGACGGCGAACGATCCTTCGACACCGGCAGGGGTATCCTGCCGGGCACCCTTCTCCTGCCTCCGGGAGGATCCGGACCCCGCACCCTGGCCGTTCTCTTGCCCGATTCGGGAACCACCGATCGGGACGGCAACAACTGGCAGGTGCCCGGCCGGAACGATTCCCTCCGCCTGCTCGCGGAGGCCCTGGCGGAGGCGGATATCGCGAGCTACCGGTACGACAAGCGCGGTGCCGGCAAGGCCTATCGCCTGGGGGAGGACGAGGCGGCCCTGACGTTCGAGGACCACGTCCGCGACGCGGCCGCCTGCATCCGCTCCTTCGACGGCGATCCGCGGTTCGATCGAATCCTGGTCTTCGGCCTCGGGGACGGAGCCCTGGTCGGAGCCGCCGCCCTCCGCGGCTCCCGGGCCGACGCCCTGGCCGCCCAGGGAGTGTCGGGCCGGGGGCTGCGGGACATGATCCGGGAGGCCTCCGCCGGTGCGCCCCCGGAGTACCAGGCCGAGATAATCCGCATCATCGCGGAACTGGACGCGGGGCGCTTCGTGGATTCCGTCAGCCCCTTCCTGCAGAACCTGTTCCGACGGAGCTTCCAGCCCTACCTGGCCTCCTGGCTGCGGTACGACCTGGGGAAGGAGCTCGCGGGACTCACCGCCCGGGGCCTGCCCGTTCTGCTCATGCAGGGGGACCTGGATCTCCAGGTGACCCTGGAGGACTTCGATCGACTGCGCGTGTCCGTTCCGGAGGCCGAGGCGGTACTCCTGCCCGGGACGAACCACATCCTGAAGCTTGTCGGAAACGCGGTGGACGAGAACTATGACTCCTTCTCGGATCCCTCCTACCCCCTGTCCCCGGGGGTGGTTCCCGCGTTGGCGGATTTCCTGGAGAGGGTCCCCAAGCGGGCGATCCTCCCCTAGTGGTACGAAGATTGTGCGGCCTGGGGAACGAAGGCCGACGCGGCCTTCAAGACCATGGGGACGGAGACGGGAAAGCCGGAAGCCCTGAGCCGGCTCCCTTCGGCCGACCATACCGTCCGATCCAGGGCGGACGCGGCCTCCGTCCCGGAGCCCAGGGCGGCACGGATGAAGGCCAGGTGGAATAGGCGGCAGATCGGAGAGTAGACCCGGGCTTCCCGTTCGGAGTCGAAGACGAAGATCCAGGAACCCGAATAGCCGCCCCCGGTCTCGTTGGGGATCAGGGTCAACAGTAATCCTCGGGCGGGAACCGAGAGCGGCCCCTCGCCCCGGGCCCTCTCCCAAACGTCGCCGGGCCGGGGCACCCAGAGGGCGCCCGGGGCTTCCCAGTCCCTCCGGATTTCCTCGGGCAGGGGATTCGGGCCGGGGGATCCGAGCCCTTCCAGAAGGGGTCCAAGGTCGGTGGTCCCGGCGACCAGGAGGTTCTTGCCCGCGAAGGCGATCCGAAGCGTTCCGTCCCTCCGGACCAGGGTCGTTCCTTCCTTGCGCCAATCCCGGGAGAGCCGGAGGCGGAAGGACGCGGCTCCCGCGGGGTAGGAACCTTCCGCTATGCCGAAGAAGTCAGCTCCCCGCGGGAGTTCCCCGCCGGATCCATCCCCGGCCTGCTCCGTTCCTTCCTGTGGGAGGAGGACGGAAACCGTGAGGCGTTCCGTCCTCAGGAGAAAGGGCCGGGCAGCCTTGAGGCTTTCAGGCGAAAGTACGGCTTCCGCGGTTTCCCTCAACAGCGCGCGGTCTAGCCGGAAATAGACGGAGGATTCCCGGGGCAGGCCGGCGGCGGGGTCGATCGAAGGGGCTACGGAAATCCGGGTCGCGCAGGAAGCCAAGGCCAGAGCTGAAGGCAGGGCGAGGGCGATGAGGAGCCGGACGGAAGGTCTGCGGTAGGAGACCATTTGGGGGAGTATGCCTCAATCCCGTATCCCCCGCAAGGCTCTGGTGTTAAGATTGTTTCAAGGTCCAGGGCCCGCGGGTGCCGACCCTGGAGCTCGGGTTAGCATCGCGAATATTGACAGCGTAGATGAAATCGGTAATTCTTTTATTAGTTTCGGTAAGAAACGCTCGATAGATTCTATCCAAAGAAACGAAGGGGGATCCCGTGAAAAAAGCGCTCGCAGTCTTTACACTGGCCGCTGTTGCCGCGGCTTTCTGCATGGCCCAGACTCCGGTCAATCTCTATGGCCGAGCCGCCCAGGGCGCCAAGGGCGTGGTGGCGGCCGCCAAGCCCGAGGCGTCCCAGGTAGGGATCGAGATACTCAAGAAGGGCGGGAACGCCGTGGACGCGGCGATCGCCACCGCCTTCGCCCTGGGAGTCCTGGAACCCAACGCCTCCGGCATCGGCGGCGGCGGGTTCATGGTCATCAAGATGGCCGACATGAAGGAAGCGGTGGTCATCGACTTCCGGGAGACCGCCCCGGCCGCGGCCAAGCCGGACATGTTCAAGTTCGGGGAGGACGGCAAGGTCATCGACAACGCCAGCGTGGTGGGCGGTCTTGCGGTCGGCGTCCCCGGCGAGGTGGCCGGGCTCCTGTACGCCCTGGAAACCTACGGCTCCAAGAAGATGAACCGGGAGAAGGTCCTGGCCCCCGCCATCGAGTGGGCGGAGAAGGGCATCCCCGTCACCGTCAACCTGGCCTCGATCATCCAGTCCGAGCTTGGCAAGATCAACAAGTTCCCCGCCACGGCCAAGATCTACACCAAGGACGGCCTCCCCTACGAGCTCGGCGAGACCATCAAGAACCCGGACCTGGCCGCGACCCTGCGGGCGATCGCCAAGGGCGGCAAGGACGCGATCTACAAGGGCGAGATGGCCGAGCGGATCGCCAAGGCCGCCCGGGACGCGGGGGGCATCCTGACCGCCTCGGACCTGGCCAACTACCAGGTGAAGATCCGCAAACCCGTCACGGGAACCTACCGCGGATACACCATCGTCTCCGTGCCCCCCGCCAGCTCCGGCGGAACCCACGTGATCCAGATCCTCAACATCCTGGAGAACATGGATATCGCCAAGATGGGCCCCGGCACCCCCGCCACCACCCACGCCTGGATCGAGGCTATGCGCCTGGCCTTCGCCGACCGCGGCAAGTACATGGCGGACGCCGATTTCGTGAAGGTTCCCCTCAAGGGCCTGGCGAACAAGGACTACGCCAAGACCCTGGCGGCCAAGATCGACATGGCCAAGGCCATGGGCTCCGCCACCGCCGACGATCCGACCAAGTTCGAGAGCGGCTCCACCACCCACTTCTCCGTCATGGACAAGGACGGCAACATGGTGGCGGTGACCAAGAGCATCAACTACTTCTTCGGCTCCGGCGTCACGGTCCCCGGCACGGGCATCATCCTGAACGACCACATGGACGACTTCGCCCTGAAGCCCGGCCATGTCCAGTCCGTGGAGCCCGGCAAGCGGCCCCTGTCCTCCATGACCCCCACCGTGGTCCTGGATCCCGACGGAAATCCCTTCATGACCGTGGGCTCCCCGGGCGCCACCCGGATCATCGCGGCGGTGGCCCAGGTCATCTCCAACGTGATCGACCATAAGATGTCCGTCCAGGACGCGATCATGGCTCCCCGGGTCTTCGCCATGGCCTCCGGCCAGGTTCAGCTGGAGGGCCGCGCATCCATCAACACCCTGAAGGGCCTCGAAGCCCTGGGACACAACGTGAACGTGCGGGCGGACTGGGATGCCTACTTCGGCGGTGTCCACGCCGTCCTCTTCGACCGGAAGGCCAAGATCCTGTACGGCGGCGCCGATCCCCGGCGGGACGGCCAGGCCGCGGCGTTCTGATTCTTGCCCGGCATCCGGGACGTCCCGCGGGCGATCGGCCCGGGGGCGTCCCGGACTCGCTTCCCGAATTTCGCCGCCGAGCTTCCCCGCGCGAGCGGATCGGCGGCCTCATAACAGGCTGTCGACAAAGGCGAGGCGCCTTTGTCGACAGCTTCCTTAATCCTTCAGGAGCAACTATGCGTCGTATCATTCTGAGCCTTTGCATCGCCTTTGCGGCCGCCGCGGCCCTGTCGGCCCAGGCATCCGCGCCTTTCGCGGAGAAACCCGCCCTCCTCACGTCCGTGGGCCAGAGCGCGGACATCGAGATGGTCAAGGTGCTTCTGAACCGGGGGAAGGTGAACCACACCGCGGATCCCCTGGTCACGGCCGCCAAGCTTTCCTCCGACGCCAAGACCCTGGTCCTGGCCGTGGGCGGAAGCTCCAAGGGCCTGGGCGCCGCGGGCATCAGCACCGAGGCGGAGATCGAGAGGGCCAAGGCCTTGATAAAACGGGCCCGGGAACTCGGCATGAAGATCATCGCCGTCCATGTGGGAGGCGAGGCCCGGAGGGGAACCCTCTCGGACGCCTTCATCAGCCTCTGCGTCCCGGCTTCGGATTATGTGATCGTGGTGGAGGACGGCGACAAGGACGGTCTGTTCACCAAGCTGGCCGGGCAGGCCAAGATTCCCATAGTCAAGGTGGACAAGATCACCTCCGCGGGCGCGCCCCTGGCCGCCGCGTTCAAATAGGGGGAGACCGTGCCCTTCGAGCTGGTCATCTTCCTGGCCATGGTCGGGGTCTTCGCGGCGGGGTGCTTCGCCGCGAAGCTGCCGGTTTCCTTGTCCATGCTCCTGGCGGCCTGCGCGGGGCTCCTGGTGTCCGGGAACGGCCTTCCGATCCGCCACCTGGTGGAGGGGACCTTCGGGTACGTGGACACCATCCTGGTCATCGCCACGGCCATGATCTTCATGCGGACCGTCCAGGAATCCGGGGCCCTGGAGGCCCTGAACGCCGTGATCCTGCGGCGCTTCCGGACCGTCCCGGCCCTCCTTTTGCCCCTCCTCATGCTGGTGGCCATGTTCCCGGGCATGATCACCGGAAGCTCCAGCGCCTCGGTTCTGACGGCGGGCGCCGTGGTAGCCCCGGTGCTCATCCTGTTGGGCTTGCCGGCTGCCGTCGCCGGGGCCTTCATCGCCATGGCGGGCATCCTGGGGATGATCGCGCCGCCGGTTAACATCCCCGCCATGATCATCGGCGGGGGCATCGACATGCCCTACGTGGGCTTCGAGGTTCCCCTGGCTCTCCTGACCTTCCCCCTGGCCGTCCTCTTTTCCCTCTGGCTGGGGCTGCCCCACGTCAGGGTCGTGGAATGGGACGTCCTGGCTTCCAAGCTGGACATGGAGACCTACAGGAAGTACGGCGTACGCCTTTTCCTTCCCATCCTGGTCGTCGCGGCGCTGATGGTCCTGGGCAAGACCCTGCCCAAGGCGTTCGGCCTCGGCCTTCCGGTGGTCTTCCTGATCGGCGCGGCCCTGGGCCTTGTGGTCGGGAAACGCTTCAACATTTTCAAGGCCGCGAAGGCCGCGGTGAACGACGCCCTTCCGGTGCTCGGAATCCTGGCGGGAGTGGGTATGTTCATCCAGGTGATGACCCTGACCGGAGTCCGGGGCTTCGTGGTGGTCAGCGCCCTCTCGGTGCCGCCGGCCCTGCTCTACGCGGCCATCGCCGTGT
>JAAYUR010000121.1 GCA_012517645.1 Treponema sp. | reverse complement strand
CGGTGCGATTGTCCCCGAGCACAAAGTACTTCCCCTCACCCAGGGTCAACTCCGGAACGGAGCCCGAAAGGGGCAGGGACTCGGGCCAAGCCTCCGGAACGCTGCTCCAGGACGCCTCGTAGACCCGTCCGGAGACTTCGTATTCCGTCAGGTAATGGGGGCTTCCGGAGGCCTTGATGTAGACCTGACCGCCTTTCATGTAGAGAGTGTCCCCCGGAACCGCTACGACCCGCTTAATGGATACACTGTTCAAGCGGTCCCGGGCCGCGGAGAGGGAAAGACGCTGGAGGGTCAAGAACCGGACAATCGAATCCGCGGCTTCCTGGTACCAGGGATCCCGCTCGTAAAATGGCGCTTCCACGACGACCAGATCCCCCCGCCGGGGGTCCGAGATTCCGGGCAGCGGCTGTTTAACGAATATCGCTCGGGGACCGAAGGCCAGGGGAGAAACCAGGACGTGGTCTCCCGGGGAGAGGGTCGGGGACATGGACAGGGATTCTACCCGGTACGGCGTAAGGAATAGGGCCGTGACGGCTTCGTATACCAGGAAAAGGAAGAGCAGAAGACCCAGCCGACGTCTCAGGGTAAGGCGCTTGATCCGCTGTTCCGAATACGGGGACCTTCTACGCATTCAGCTCCCTGCCGTCCCCTGTCCGGTTCAAGGGACAGGGATCAAATGAATCCTCGGGCGGAACGGTACCATCTTTGGTCCGCGTTGACAAGGCTTCGGGCGCCTTCCTATAATCGGCCACCATGCTGCACCGCGCCCCATCGGTCGAAAAAGAGGACGGAATCCGAGGCTCGCCCGGACTCCCGGACCGGCGTATTCGCTATGACGGACCCGCGGCTCTCGAGCCCGGACGATTTCGCGGGCCCGGGCGATACGGTTCAACCCTCGGATCCGGAGGCTGATATGGACGGATCCGGCGTCAAGATGATCGCGGTGAACCGGAAGGCCCGGTTCAACTACGAGGTTGAAGAGGATCTGGAGTGCGGCATCGAACTGTTGGGCAGCGAGGTCAAGTCGTTCCGCGCGGGCAAGATATCCTTTCCCGACGCCTTTGCGGTCATAGAAGAAGGGGAAGTCTGGATCCGCAATCTTCATGTCGCGGAGTATGTATTCTCCTCGGTCTTCAACCACGATCCGGACCGGAAGCGGAAACTCCTTTTGCACAAGCAGGAGATCAAGAGGCTCAAGCGCAAGGTCGACGAACGGGGATACACCCTGGTCCCCCTCGCCTTCTATTTCAAGAACGGCCGGGTCAAGGTCAGCCTGGGCCTCTGCAAGGGCAAGAAGGCAGCGGACAAGCGGGCAGCCATCAAGGACCGGGACCTGGAGCGGGACACCCGGCGGGAACTCCGGGAGCGCAACCGATGACCGGAGATCTCGGACGGCCCGAAATACCCCCGTGCGCATAACCGGCGGGTATCTCCGGGGGCGTTCCATCTCCGTACCCCGGGGGAATCTCGAAATCCGTCCGGCCATGGATCGTATGCGGGAATCCGTCTTCGGGGTTCTGGGGGACTTGAGCGGAAGATCCTTCCTGGACCTTTTCTCGGGATCCGGAATCCTCGCCCTGGAGGCGGCCAGCCGCGGCGCCTACCCGGTGGAATGCGTGGAAAAGGACCGGGAGAAATTTCCCCTGCTGCTAAAGAACGTCTCGCTGTCGGAACGACGAATCGCCTGTCACCGGATCGCGGCGGAGCTCTTCCTGAACCGGACGAAGGACCGCTTCTGGGTGATATTCCTGGATCCGCCCTTTCCCTACGGTCATAGGAGGGAACTGCTGTATACGATCTCGGAGCGAGGGATCGCTCTTCCCGGGGGGTTGGTTCTCCTCCACTATCCCGAAGAGGATACCCCCCCTGAGCGTTGCGGAGGCTTGGAGACCAAGGACGAACGGAAATTCGGACGCTCGAGGGTTCGGTTCTACACCTTCCGCGGGGACACCCCTACCGTGGGACCGCAGGCTGAGGGGATCAATGATCCAGGCGGCTGAGATAGACCTTCAGGCGGCGTGCCCGGACGGAGGGAGTCGTTGTTTCAGCCCGGGGCCTGCCGGATGCCGCCCCGAGGTCGGCGGGGAATTCGTATCTCCCGGCGGTGTTCGGAACGATGGAATCTTCCACGAAAGACAAGGCTTCCACACCGCGATCCGATTCGTCCATCATCGATCCCTCCCGGTCCGCAAGTTCTTGCTTACAAAGCATACCACGATCGTTTCGGAATTTCTGGACAAATTGGACATCGATGTAACGTTGTTGAATTCAAGGCACTTTCTTAGTATAGTATTACCCTGATTATGGCAAAAAAAGACTTGGTCAACTTCCCCGGGGAGGGACTGATAAAGACGACCGATGTCCCCAGGGGCGACCTGGAAACGGCCAGCAGGGTCCAGCTCAACCGCCGGGGGAACGAGTTGTTCAACGCGGGTCGGATCGAAGAGGCTCGCCGTCTCTTTCAGACTACGGGGTACTCGGACGGGCTGATTCGAGTAGGCGACTGGTACAGGGAACATAACAAACCTATCGACGCCCTAAAAATGTACAAGCTTGCCCATGACGACGAGCGGAGCGGGGCCTTGATCGAGAAAATGGCCGCGATAGTACAAAACTTGCTGCATGAAGAGGATCAACATGACCAACCAATCGGATGACAAGATCGCCGGATCCGACCCCTCCGAAAGCCCGTCCGGATCCCAGCCGCCCGAGCTCGTCGAAATCTCCGAACTGTCCAAGAAAGGGTACCAGTACCTCAAGGAAAACCGGATTCGGGATGCCGAGGAGTGCTTCCGGAAGATTCTGGAGAAGGAACCGGAAAACAACTACGCCCTTGTGGGCATCGGGGACGCGTCTCGCAAACGGGGCAATTACCGGGAAGCCGTGGATTCCTACAAGAAATGCCTTGTCTACCACCCGGGCAACAATTACGCCCTATTCGGCTTGGCGGACTGTTACAAAGCCCTGAACCAGTACCAGATGGCCATCGAGATCTGGGAGCAGTACCTGCTCCACGACAACAAGAACATCACGGTCCTGACCCGGGTCGCCGACGCCTATCGGAAGGTCCGGGATTTCCGTAAGTCCAAGGCCGTATACCTGAGGGTCCTGGAGATGGAACCCGACAATCCCTACGCCCTGATCGGCCTGGGACACCTGCACTACGATTTCAAGGAGTACAAGGACGCCCTTCAGTACTGGCAGAGGATGGTGGATCTCCAGGGCCCCGCTGTGGATATCCGGGTCCTCACTTCCATAGGGAACTGCTACCGGAAGCTCAAGCAGTTCGACCGGGGAATCCCCTACTTCGAGCAGGCCCTGGACAAGGAACCGGGCAACTTCTACGCCCTCTTCGGACTGGCGGACTGTTTCCGGGGAACCGGGGACTCCGCCAAGAGTCTGGAGCATTGGGACCGGATCCTCGACCAGGATCCCCGGAACAAGGTCATCCTGACCCGTGCGGGGGACGCCTATCGAGCCCTGGGGGATTACCCTCGAGCCACGGAGTACTACGAGCGCGCCCTGAACATCGAATTCGACGTATACGCGGTGCTCGGCCTGGCGGTGATCGCCCGGCTCCAGGGCAAGACGGACGACGCCATCGAGTCCCTGCGCAAGCTCATCGGGAACGACCCGAAAAACTACCGCCTCTACCTCGAACTCGGCCAGTGCTACTTGGCCAAGGGGGATAGGCAGAAGGCCCTGGACATCCTCGCGGAATTCCAGCGCCTCGGTATACGAAACGCGTATATCCAGGACCTGATCGCGAGGATACAGCGCACCTAGCCGTGTCCCGATACCTTGCCGGTCTTCTGCCCCACGAACTCGCGACCGAGCTGGGTTTCGATCGGCCCTTCCGGGGGATGCAAGTCTTCAAATGGATGGCCGGGGGAGCCCAGTCCTTCCAGGACATGACGAATCTTCCCGGGCCGGAGCGGGAGCGCCTCGCCTCCCTCGTCCCCTCCCTGTTGGGCACCTCCGTGGACGGGAGGTTCCGGGACGAGGACGGAACCGTCAAACTCAAACTTCGCCTGCCCGACGGAGCCGCGGTTGAGACGGTTCTTTTGACGGACATCGAGGGAAGGAAAACCGCGTGCATCTCCACTCAAGTCGGCTGTCCCATGGCCTGCGCCTTCTGCAAGACCGGGACCCTGGGCTTCCTGCGCAACTTGGAAGCCTTCGAGATCGTGGAACAGTACCTTCACCTGACCCGGATGTTCGGGCGGCCCTCGAACCTAGTGTTCATGGGCATGGGGGAGCCCCTCCTGAACCTGGCCGAGGTCCGGAGGAGCATCGAGATCCTGGCTCATCCGGAGGGGATCGGACTTTCCCTTCGTAAGATAACGATCTCCACCTGCGGCATCGTTGCGGGAATCCGGGACCTGGCGGATTCGGGTCCCCACGTCCGTCTGGCCGTCTCCTTGACCTCCGCGCTCGACGCGGTCCGAAGCGAACTCATGCCGGTCAACCGCTCCCAGGGACTTTCGGAGCTGCGGGACGCCCTGGCCTATTACCAGGGGAAAACCGGCGATCGAATCACCCTGGAGGCCGTCCTGATCGGAGGCGTGAACGATCGGCCCCGGGACCTGGAGGCTGTCGTCGAATGGTCCCGGTCCCTGAAGGTTCAAGTCAACCTCATCCCCTGGAATCCCGTTCCGGACCTGCCCTTCCGCGAGCCTTCCCGGAAGGCCGTGGAGGATGCGGTGGCTCTGCTGGAATCCGCGGGCATTCCCGTCACCCGCCGCATGCGCCGCGGCCGCGGTGTGCTCGGCGCCTGCGGACAGCTCGGGGACGCTCTCCGGGCCCGGGACTAAGTCCCGACTCAGGATCCCATCGTCTCCCGGACCTTCTCCAGAGTCCGATCCCGTACGGCTCGAGCCTCGGCAGCCACGGCCTCCGCCTCCGCGCGGATCCTGTCCGCCCAAACTCGGTCCTCGATGGAGCCCAGGTTGATCAGCACGTTGATCACGGCGCCTTCCGCCCCCGCCGCGGCCATGAGGGCCCCCACCCCGGCGTCCGTAACGGAGGCCTTGTTGCCCAGGACCGCGGAGGATTCCGAGGCCCGGGCCGCCTCCAGGCAGGCCTTGGCCGTGGCCAGGGGCACCAGGGTGGCGCTTCTATAGCCGGCTTGGATCGCGTCCGCCCTCGCCTTCTTCTCCTCTTCCGTGCCCTTCGGAAGCTTCTGGGCGGCCAGGACGTCGTTGAAGGCGTCGGTGTCCTCGTCCACCGCGGTCAGGAGCCGGTTCTTCACGTCCTGGGCCTTCAGGGCCAGGGCGTCCAGGTCCTTCCAGGCGCCCTCGTAGCCCTTCTTTCCCACCGTCAGGTTGGCGACCATGGCCGCCAGTGCGGCTCCCAGGCTCCCCGCCAGGGCCGCGACGGAACCGCCTCCGGGCGCGGGTGAATCGGAGGATACCTCGTCCGAAAAGGACGCCACCGTCCGGGAGACCAGAGGAGCCGGTGCGCGGATCGCGTATTCCACGATTTTTTTGTCCCCCTCGAAGGGCGCCACGGAATCCAGGCCCAGGGACTGTATGGCGGTCTCAAGAAGTTCCGCCTCCGGGGCTCCCCCGCTCTTTCCGGCCCTTCGGAGATAGAAGCGCCCCGCCTCCACGAGGGGTTCCAGGGGAAGCAGGCCGACGACCTCGCTTCCCGTGACCAGAAGACCCAGCTTTTCCGCCTCCTCCCGGACGGTCTCGTAGACCACGTGCAGGGGGGTGGCGTGGTAGTTCGTCAGGTTGATGGAAACCTGGGCCCTGCGGTAGGAGTCGATGTACCAGCCTATCGCTCGCACATGGTTGAGCCGTCCGGGGGTCTTGATCAAGGTTCCCTGGGCGTCCCTAAGGGATGCTCCGTCGGGACCCTTGACCGCCCGGCCTCCCTCCCGGATGTTCAGCGCTATTTCATGGGCGAGCTTTCGGTCCCGGGTGTTCAGGTTGACATTGTAGGCGATCAGGAATTCCCGAGCCCCCACCACGGTGGCTCCCCAGCGGGGATCGAAGGAGGCCGGCCCGAAATCCGGCGCCCACTCGGGCTTTTTCAGCTTGTCCGGCAGGGCCTCGTACTCCCCGGAGCGGATGTCCGCCAGGCTCCGACGCTCGGGACGGGAGGCGGCGGCTTCATACAGGTAGACCGGCACTCCGAGCTCTTCGGCGAGACGTCGCCCCACGGTCCGGGATACGTCGGCGCATTCCTCCATGGTGACCCCCCTGACCGGTACGAAGGGACAGACGTCCAGGGCTCCCATGCGGGGGTGTGCACCGCTGTGGTTCCGCATATCGATCAGTTCCCGGGCTTTCCGGGCGGCCGCCAGAGCCGCTTCCGCAACGTCCTCGGGCGGACCCGCGAAGGTATAGACCGTCCGGTTCGTATCCGCGCCCGGATCCACATCCAGCAAGGTTACCCCCGCGACCCCGGAGATGGCCCGGGCGATCGCCTCGATGATAGCCTTGTCACGACCCTCGGAAAAATTCGGAACGCACTCGATGACTCTGGAACCCGCCATACTACCCCGCCTGTATCGATGTCGTCCGCCGAAACGCTCTCGGCGCCGCGGCATTCTATATCATCGATCGTCTTCTTCTCAAGGACCGCCTATGATAGAATACGACCATGCAGGAATCGGATTTCCAGTTCGGAAAGAAAGTCTTTTTCCTGAATCCGCCGGGAGTCCTCTCCGACGTCGCCGCGACCCTGAGCGCCCACGAGTTCGAGGTCTACCTCGTATATAACCACAAGAATCTGGCCCGTTTCCTTAAGCAGGAACCGAACTCCATCGTCTTCGTCAACATCGACGAAGGTAGGACCGAGTCCGAGTGGGAGGCCTGGATCCGGGGCCTTAAAGCCGATCCCGATACTGCCTCCGTGGGGATCGGGGTCGTCACCTTGGTAGGGGATCCGGAGCTGTCCCGTAAGTACCTCATGGACGTGGGAGTCGCCTGCGGGTTCGTGACCCTAAAGATCGGAGCCTCCAAGACGGCCGACATCCTGCTTAAGACGCTGGAGGCCAACGAGGCCCGGGGACGCAGGAAGTACGTCCGCGCGGCCTGCCCGGCGGGTACGGCGGAATTTTCAGTGCCCTTCCGGGATTCCGTTCTAAGGGGAACCATCCAGAATCTTTCGACCGCCGGTCTGGCCGCGTGGTTCGAACCCCCGGAGGAATTAGCCGTAGGAACCCGGCTCAAGGACCTCCAATTGACCCTGCGGGGGGCCCGTATCCTCTTGAACGGCATCGTCCTCGGAAAACGCTCCGCTGCAGAGGGCCCGGCGGTTCAGGTGGTGATGTTCGAACCGGGATCCCTGACGGAGGAAAAGCGAGACAAGATACGCACCTACATCCGGAGGATTCTCCAGGACGAGGTGGACAAGCGGCTGGAAACCGCCTAGGAAACCGGATCGCGGCCCGGGGCCGCGTGCTTGGACTGTACAAGGAGGAACCATGACGATCGAGGAAGCTTTTGCCGGAGCGCTGACGTACGAAACCAAAGTCCGGGACATCTACCGGGACGCCGCGGCCGGTACCCGGGAGAACGAGGCGCGGGGCTTGTACGAAATCCTGGGCCGGGACGAGCAGTCCCATATCGACTACCTGAACCATATCCGGGAACGCTGGCGGAAGACGGGCGTCCTGGACACCCGGGGACCCGAGACCGTCCTTCCTCCCCTGGACCGACTGGAGGAGGCGATGAAACGGGCCGCCGCCTCCCTGTCCCCGGCCCGGACCGGCCTGGACGAGGGCGGTGAACAGGCCGCCCTGAGCCGGGCCCTGGCGGCCGAGGAGGAGACGACCGCCTTCTACCGCTCCCTGGTCTCCTCCCTGCCGGAGGAGTCCCGGGCCGTCTTCCGGCGCTTCGTGGAGATCGAGGACGGCCACACGAGCATCGTCCGGGCCCAGCTGGACCTGGTCAGCCGGACCGGGTACTGGTTCGACGTCCGCGAGTTCGACCTGGAGGATTGAAGTCGTCCCGGTCCCGGGGGCCCCGGTCCCCGGGCTGGAATTTCCGGTACGCCGACGGCCCCCGCCGCGTGGGCGCGCCCTCCTTCGGGAAGGCCCTCTTCACGACGGGGCCGTTGCCGGACTTCCGGGCTTCCGCGATGATCCGCTCCGCGGCATCGAAGGGAACGGTCACGAAGGAAAAGGCGTCGTAGACCTCGACACCGCCGATCAGGCGGTCCGGAAGCCCCGCGAGGTCCTTAACGAACACGGCGATGGCTTTCCGGTCCGCCCCGTCCCTGCGTCCGGCCCCGATGAAGAGCCGGGTCGTGGCCTCCTTGTCCAGGAAATCGGTCCGGACATCCCCGTACCGGCGGGGGTCCAGTTCCTCGGAATATCCCGCCGCCAGGGCCGCCGCCAAGGCATCCAGGGGATCCATGCCCTTGGAGATTTCCCGGGCCAGCTCCCTCCAGCGTTCCCGTTCCTGGGCGCTCGGCTCCGGGCATCCGGAACCGCCGACCGCCCAGCCGGACTCCGGCGCGCCGTCCGCCTCGGCTTCCACCGGGGGCTCCCGCGATCCGTCCTCCCCATCCGCTGCCGGAAGCCCCAGGTCCGCGGCCGCGGAGAGAACCTTCCCCCGTATCCGTTGGCGTTTCGCCTCCAGCACCTCGTCCACCTCGGGCACCGCCCCCTTCTTCAGGGCCGCTCCGGCGGTTTTCCGTAGGAAGAAGATCCTGCGATACTCGTCGGGGGTCACCAGGGTCACCGCGGTTCCGGTGTTTCCGGCCCGGCCCGTGCGCCCGATCCGGTGGGTATAGGAATCCGGGTCGTGGGGAAGGGAGAAATTGACCACATGGGTCAGGCGATCGATGTCGATCCCCCGGGCGGCCACGTCCGTGGCGGTCAGGATGGTCGTACGCTTGGAACGAAAACGCCGGAGGACCTTCTCCCGCTCCATCTGGGAAAGGTCCCCGTGCAGAGCCTCGGCGCCGTAGCCCCGCTCGACCAGGTTCTTGGCCAGGGCATCCGCGTCCACCTTGGTGGCGCAGAAGACGATCCCGTAGAACTCGTCCTCCTTGTCCACCAGGCGGCACAGGACCTCGAGCTTGTCCGACTCCCGGACCTCGATCCAGATCTGGTCCGTCAGGGTGGTCTCCACGGGGCCCGAATCGTCGGCCACGATCTCGTACGCTCCGAGGCGCGTCTTGGCTATCCGTAGAATTTCCTTGGGCATGGTCGCGGAAAAGAGCAGGACCCGGCGGTCCGCGGGCGCCTTCTCGAAGATCCACTCGATGTCCTCCAGGAAGCCCATGTCCAGCATCTCGTCCGCCTCGTCCAGGACGAAGTACTCCAGGGCGTCCAGGGAAAGGCTGCCGCGATCGATATGGTCCTTCACTCGGCCGGGGGTTCCCACGACGATCTCCACGCCCCGGGAAAGCCTGCGGAACTGCTCCCCGTAGGAGGCCCCCCCGTAGATCGGCGCCACCCGGGGGCAATCCCCCTGGGGCCGCAGGGAGGCGATCTCCCCGGTGACCTGGAGGGCCAGTTCCCGGGTGGGCACAAGGACAAGAGCGCGTACGGCCCCGGTGGGGACCCGGAGGCTCTGGATCAGGGGCAAGCCGAAGGCCGCTGTCTTGCCGGTGCCCGTCCGGGCCCGGGCCACGAGATTGGCGCCTCCGGACAAAAGCCGGGGTATGGCGAGGGCCTGGATGGGGGTAGGTTCCTCGAAGCCCTTGCGGTTCAGGGCTGCCAGGATCTCGGGCTCGAGGCCCAGGGACTCGAACGTAACCGTTTGCATAGACTTCCTAATTGAGCGCGCGACGGGCGCCTCGAGGACCCGCGTCCTATGGCGGCGGGCGGAAACGCTACGGGCGCGCGGTCGGGGATTTCGTGAAGGCGCTCGGGTTGTCGGACTCGTCGGCGGGCGATCACGGGATACAGCATCATATCTAACCAGGGCCGCCGGGGTCTAGCGGGGCGGTTCCTGTGCCGCATCCGCGCATTGTCCCGTTCCGTGAATCGTTGACAATTCCGGGTGCCTGACCTATCCTGTCCCCGGCCGCCGTGGGCGGCCCAATTACCATGGTCTCCGACCCGTCTCCGCCTAACCTTCCCGAACAGGGATCCAGGGCGAGCGGGCGGTGCCGGGCGACAGGATTCGCGTTCCCGACCCGGGGCGCGCATTCCCGTCGGCCGGCCGAGGGTCCGGGGAGAAATTCCCGGGCCTCCCGTTCGGAAAGGAGAATCCACGATGACTCACCTCCCCATCCCTTCCAGGACAGACTCGGAATCGACTCCTCCGGGCCCCTCGGACCTCGAACGAAAGCCGGGAGGAATACGATGAACCGAAAAGCCCTGGTCCTCGTGCTGGCCGCCCTCTGCGCGGCCTACGCCTTCGCCCTGGGCGGCAAGGAAGCCGCCGCCCCGGCCAATCCCCGCATCAAGCTGGCCACCACCACCAGCACCGAGAACTCCGGCCTCCTGGGGTATCTCCTGCCCCTTTTCGAGGCGAAGACCGGCTACAAGGTGGACGTCGTGGCCGTAGGCACAGGCGCCGCACTCAAGCTCGGGGAGAACGGGGACGCCGACGTGGTCCTGGTGCACGCCCGGGCCCAGGAGGACGCCTTCGTGGCCGCGGGCCACGGCGTGGACCGCCGGGACGTGATGTACAACGACTTCATAATCCTGGGGCCCGCCGCGGATCCCGCCGGGATCGGCACCGCCAAGTCCGCGGTCGAAGCGTTCTCCACGATAGCGGCCGCCGGCGCAACTTTCGTTTCCCGGGGGGACAAGTCCGGGACCCACGTGAAGGAGCTCGATATCTGGAAGGCCGCCGGAATAGCCCCCGCCGGTGCCTGGTACAAGGAGGCCGGACAGGGCATGGAGCAGGTCATCCTCATGGCCGACGGCATGCCCGGGTACACCCTCGCGGACCGGGGGACCTGGCTGGCGGTCAAGGACAAGACCTCCCTGAAAATCTGCTACGAGGGCGACAAGGGCCTGTTCAATCCCTACGGGATCATCGCCGTGAATCCCGCGAAGTGGCCGGCCGCAAATACCGAGGGAGCCAAGGCCCTGATCGAGTGGATCACCAGTAAGGAAGGCCTCAAGGCAATCGAGTCCTACAAGGTCAACGGCGAGCAGCTCTTCTTCACGTACAAGTGATGAATCCGTTCCTGGGAGCCCTGGAGTTGATCCTGTCGGGGGATCGCGAGATCTTCCTGATCGCGGGCACGACCCTGCGGTTTTCCTTCTGGTCCACCGCCTTCACCACGCTCCCGGGGCTGGCCCTGGGAATCCTCCTGGCGAACCACCGGTTCCCGGGCCGCCGGGCCGCTGCCGCGGTGGTGTCGAGCCTGACGGCCCTGCCCACCGTGGTGATCGGACTGTTCGTGTACTCCCTCATCTCCCGATCCGGCCCCCTGGGCCGCCTGGGATGGCTCTTCGCCCCCCCGGGGGTCGTGCTCGGCCAGACCCTCCTGGCCCTCCCCGTCGTGGTGAGCCTGGTCTACACGGGGCTCTCCAAGCTGGACGCCCGGTTCACGGAAACCCTGGTCACCCTGGGGGCCGGCCGGCTCCGGCGCCTGGCCTCCACCCTCTTCGAGGCCAAATACGTCCTGGCCTCCGCCCTGCTGAACGCCTTCGGGCGGGTCACCGGGGAGGTCGGGGTGTCCATGATGCTGGGGGGGAACATCCGATGGTACACCCGG
>JAAYUR010000078.1 GCA_012517645.1 Treponema sp. | reverse complement strand
TCGCCGAGGCCCTGGTGCGGGAATTGACCGGCCGGTGAGCCAATTTCAAAAGTCCGTCGCTTTTAAAATCGGCTTTGCGATTGCTTGCGGTTTCGTTGCAACCGCTGCGCCCGATCGCGGATTTCAAGCTAGCTTTTTCAAAACTCAGGGAGTTTTGAAAAAGCCCGGGTGAGCCGTCGAACCGGATCTCCACGCAGTGGCACGAAGCTTGTGAAGACCGAGGTCCGAAAGGTATGGAACCCTGTCCGGAGCGGCCGCAGGACCCGCCGAAAAGCCCCCGGGTACGAGCCTGCCAGGCTTCGTACCACCGGGGAACCTTGGCCGTCTGCCGTATTGACAGCCGCCCGCGCTTTATGTATAAATTCCTCTACCGGTTCACGTCCGCCCAGATGGTGAAATTGGCAAACACGCTAGATTCAGGTTCTAGTGCCCTAACCGGCTTGGGGGTTCAAGTCCCCCTCTGGGCAAAACCGCCGCAAGGCGGTTTTTTTTATGCCCAGAGGGGGACTTGTTTCGCCCGCCGACTCGGGCGGTGCCGTACAATCGCTTCCTTACGATACCGGATACGAAGGATCCGGAACAGGGCGCGAGCGCGCGCCGGAGGCGCGAAAACGGGACGGGCCCCTCCGCGCCGGCGGGCGCCCCGTTACGTGCGCCGGTCCTTCCAGGCCGAGCCGGACTTCCTCCTAAACAGCTCGGACTACGACTTCCCGGGCCCGATCGTCCGGACGGAGGAGCTCCGGTGAGGCGTACGGGGCGCCCTGTTCCATTCTGCTATATATGTCTCGGGATATATCGCAAAAAGACGGAAAATGCGATATACTAAGTCGATAGATCCTCGCAAGCCTTTCACCCCGCCGCCTCTGCCGCCCGACCTCTATTGGGAGTCGAAGGATCTTACCAAGATCCTCCTGGCGGCCCGGACGGCCCGGTCGGTGACTCCGAGGGCTTCGGCGATTTCTCGCTGTGTCTTGCCCTCTTCTTGAAGGATCTTCGCCTTCAGTATACAGTGCTCCTTGGTCATAGACGGCTCCTGGCGGCTGGTTGTTTTGCATCACCATCCTACCAAGGACGCCCATGACCTCTTCACACCAAAAGCGGGAAGCTTACTTCGGTGATTTCCGGAAAATTAATATCGGTGATGACAGAGGGAGACCATAGGCAGAGTAAGGAGGTTTTTCATGAAGCGATTCGTATTCTTCGTTTTGTTATCGGCCGGGATCGCCGGCCTATATGCCCAGTCCGTCGAACCTATGTATAAAGTTCCCGTAGGAACCCGTGCAACGATCTCCACGGCCCAAGGAATCAAGCTGCCTTCCTCTTTCGGGAATCCTTCGGAGTACTTCGCGGTGGTTCAGGTGACGGATTTGAAACCGGGCACGAAATACATGGCGACCATCACCTTCGAAGGGGGCACCGGCATCTATTACGGCATGGTCTGGGTGAACGGGAACCCCTATATGCCCGACTGGAATCACTTTGTTGGAATCGGGTCCGGGACAGGTTCCGGCAGGTTGATGCCCGGGTATTATATCTATCACATATTCGCGACCGATCCCAAGAGCGTCAAAGACCGCATTTACTTTGTAGTGCGCTCGGACAAGCCCTGGACCCTGGATTTTGTCGTTACCCCGGCGAAGCCCGGAGTGGATCGGAATACGAAGAACATGTACGACTACTACTGCGTCGATGACCTGACAAACGGGGATACGGTTTCCTACCTGCTTACGAAAGACTAACCCGAATCCCTGTCGCGGACGTTCGGCCGGTTTAACGGCAAGGGGAACCTACCCCTTGCCGTTTTTTTTAATTGCTATTAAATTAATAAAAGTTAAAATTAAACCGGCTCTCGAAATGGAAAGGAGGCTTCATGCGGGCGTTTTCCAAGGAACTGTACGAAGAGTCGAAGCGGCGGATCCTTCGAGCGGCTCTGGAAATCTGCGCCCAAGAGGGTTTTGAGGGAATGACCATCGAGAAACTGGCCCGGCGCCTGGGCCAGACCAAGCCCGCGCTCTACCATTATTTCAAGAACAAGAACGATTTGCTTATCCACTTGACCCGGCAATACCTGGAGCAGGCCAACCGGGAGATCTCCCGCATCCTGCGTCAGGGGGAGGGGAACCACTCGGATCGTCTTCAAAGACTTCTTGAGTATTACATCACCCAAGGCAGGGAAGAGCCGGGGTATTTTTACCTGGAACACCATATCAACAACCTTTTGGGGATCCTGCCCCCGTCCCCGGAAAAAGAGGAGATCCATCGACTTTCCTCCAAGATTCCCAAGCTCATCATGCAATTCATCGAGGAGGGAATCGCAGGCGGTTCGTTCATCGCCCTGGATCCTATGACCATGGGGACTTTGATCTTGAGCATGCTGAGCGGGGTTCTCCTCCACGGAGGCATGCCCGGAATACGGAGGATGCCGCCGACAGACCTGAGCCGAATGGTAAGCCGCATCATCATGAAAGGAGTACAGCCTTGAGTTTTCGTCCTGTTTCCCGGTTCCTGATCCGACACCCCGTCCTCGTCATTCTGAGCATTCTTGCCCTAACCGCAGGGCTGGGGAGCGGCATGGTTCGCTTGAGGGTGGATACGGATTTGACCGACGATATCCCGTCCACCATTCCGGAAAAAGTCTTTTACGATCAAGTGGGGAAAATCTTTCCTGCCGATGACTTTCTCTTGATCGCCCTGACCCATTCGAAGGGTGTATTCACTCCGGAAGTCTTGACCCAGGTAAAGGCGTGGAGCGACAGGATCGAGCTTCTGCCCGGAGTCAAGTCCGTGCTTTCCCTGAGTTCCGCCAGCCTGATCAAGGGCACCCAGGCCGGGATCAACATAGAGCCGGCGATGTCCGAGGTTCCCCGAACCCCCGAGGCTGTCAAGGCATTCAAGTCCACGATTCTTTCCAACGATCTCACCAAGACCTTGGTCGGCAAGGACGGAACATCCACGGCTCTCATCATAACCTTGAAGGAAAACCTCGATACCGAGCCGGTGCCGCGTTACATAATCCAGGTTCCGGAGCTCTACCGGGACGATCTCGCGTCCCGGCTGGCCGGGATTCCGGGGCTGAGGCGCACATATTCCGGGACGTCCCCCGATGATCGGTTTGAGCTGGCGGCCGTCTACGCCCTGGATCCGCATAATGGCGTGAAACGAGGTAATGTCCAGATACTGGCCGTACCGACCGATGAGGCGGACGGAAAAGAACTTCTCGCCTCCCTGGTCGCCCTCGTGAAGGAAGCGAGCGGGGGTTCCGGATCCGTTCACTTCGTCGACAAGGGCATTCCGTTCTATGACCGGATCTCCCTGGCCCTGCCCTTGCTGGAGAACCGGATCGACGGGAGGATCTACATCTCCGGCTCCCGGGCGGTAAGCGGAATCGTGACCCGGCTCTTGGTGCAGGATCTTTCCATGCTCTTCCCGATCGTGGTCCTGATCATTGTCGTCGTGCTGTATCTTTCGTTCCGGTCCGTCCGGGGAGTCCTGCTCCCCTTGGGGAACGTGATCCTCTCGGTCGTCTGGGCCATGGGGCTGATGGGATGGCTGAACCAATCGATCTCGACGGCCACCATGGTGCTTCCCATCATCCTGATAGCCGTGGGAACCGCGTACACCATCCACGTGATCAACCGGTACTATGAAGAGCTGGGGAAGATCCCAGACAAGAAGGCGGCCATAGAAGAAACGGTAAGCCGGGTGGCTCTGCCGGTTTTCCTCGCGGGCGCCACCACGTTCATCGGGTTCATGTCCCTGGCGGTTTCCCGCATCGACGCCCTGCGGATGTTCGGAATCCTCTCCGCCCTGGGCATACTCTTCGCGCTCGTACTCAGCTTGACGCTGACCCCCGCGATCATGGCGGTGCTTCGGGCTCCCAAGAAGGCGGTACACCGATCCCCGCAAGCGAAGGGGCGCCTGGCCGGGATTCTAGGAGGCCTGGGGGATTCCGTCGTCCGCCATCCTAAAATGGCCGTGGTTCTGAGCTTGGTCATCCTGGCGTTTCTCG
Organism: Treponema sp.; assembly: GCA_012517645.1. Classification (GTDB taxonomy): domain Bacteria; phylum Spirochaetota; class Spirochaetia; order Treponematales; family UBA12059; genus JAAYUR01. The sequence goes on along the minus strand of JAAYUR010000078.1, from coordinate 5,490 downwards.
CGGCCTTCATACCCCGGGTGAAGTTCGAGACCAACACCATCAATTCCTTCAAGAAGGGAAGCGAGGTCCGGACCGCGTCGGAATACCTGAACAAAAACTTCACGGGCATCACGGTGATGACCATCATCGCCGGCGTGGGAGAGGACGGAGCGATACTCGAGCCCTCCACCCTGAAAGCCATCGACGGGCTCCAGGCGAGGCTTGAGCAGCTGCGGATCTACAAGGACAAGGTGATCGGACCCGAGGATCCGAACTGGGTCCGGGGAGAGGATATCGTCGGGGGATCCCAATCCATCGTCACCTTCATCAAGGGCATCAACAAGGCTTTCAACAACGACGACGAGTCCTTCAACAAGATCCCCGACGAGGAGAATCCCGTTCCCGTCACCGCCGAGGTGTACTCCTATGCCGGAAACCGGCTTGTGGAAAAAGATTCGGAAACCAACGAGGTTCTGGCTTCCTACGAGGAGGGGACGGATTTTTCGATCTCCGACGGGGCGGCCGTTCTCGATATGGGCGATTATATCCGCAAGGTGGATCTGGAATCCGGCAAGGCCACCGACCTGGTTCCCGGCAGGATATATGCGGGTCAGCTGGTATTCCAGTACGAGAATTCCGGCAAGCCCGAGAACATCGAAGCCTTCCTGGACAGCCCCCGGAAAACCGCCAATATCAACGTCTTCATCAAGACCGCGAGCTCCACGCTGATCGGGCAGATCCAGAGGGAGGCTCGAGCCTATATCGCGAAAGGTTTTCCGGCGGGCGTATCCGCGGATATCACGGGTCTCTCCAATCTTACCCTTGCCGTACTGAGGCTTCTGGTGGAAAGTCAGATCTCCTCGGTGCTGGCCTCCCTGATCATCGTGTTCCTGTTCATCTCGCTCTTGTCCCGGAGCCTTGTGGAGGGCTTCTTTTCCATCATCCCGCTGAGCGCCTCCCTGCTCTTCAACTTCGGTCTCATGGGGCTTTTGAACATTCCCATCGATATCTCCACGGCCACCATCGCGTCCATCGGGATAGGAGTCGGAATCGACTATACCCTCCACTTCCTGGAGCGGCTCAAGAGCTACCTGTGTACCCTGGACTACGACGAGGGAGTCCGGGCGACCATGGAAACCACGGGCAAGGGAATCTTCTTCAACGCCTTGGCGGTAGCCGCGGGATTCTCTGCCCTCATGTTCAGTCAGCTTCGGGGGAACTTCTTCATGGGGCTGCTGCTTGCACTGATCATGGTCACCAGCTCCACCTTCGCGGTTACCCTCCTGCCGGCCTTGCTCAAGCTGGCACGGCCCAAGTTCCTCCGGAGGGAGGCGTTGAAGAGCGTCTGCGAGGACGATCTCTAGACGAAGGTGCCTTTGAATCCCGATAGAAGCGGTCGTACAGGCGGGTCCGTACGGCCGCCGGGCGCAGGAGCCCGTCGGGTCGTTTAACCGAGCGGATACGCCGGGCCATGATGTCGCGGCGATCCGGACAGAGAATGTATGGAGGTATGTATGGACGGACGGTGCAAGCGACGGACGATTATTGCCGCGCTCTTGGGCGGGATCCTCGGGATGGGATCCTTCGCCCAGGATGTCAACCTGGAAACTCTTCTAAGCAGGAACGAAAATCAGCCCCGCCCTACGGCCACCGAAGGGGACATGAAAATGATCATCCTCAACAAGGCGGGCCAGGAGCGGATTCGTGAGATCAAGGCCTACTCCAAGACCGAGGCGGACGATACGACAAAACAGACTCTGATCTTCCTGTCCCCCGCCGACGTCCGGGATACGCGGTTCTTGACCATCGATTACAAGGACCCGGCCAAGGACGATGAACAGTACATCTACATCCCGGCTCTGAGGAAGGTGCGCACCATCGGAACCAGCGGGGGCGATTCCAAGACCGGAGCCTTTCTGGGTTCCGATTTTACCTTCGCGGATATCGGAACCCTGGAGAGAAAGGACTTTACGGTCAAACTGCTGGGAACCGAAGCTATGGGCGGCCGACAGTACGCGAAGGTCGAGTATACGGCAAGGACGCCCCAGGTGATCAAGAATTACGGCTACAGCAAGATCCTTCGCTGGATTGACCTGGAACACGCCACCACAAAGCAGAGCGAGTACTACGACGCTTCGGGGAAACTGAGCAAGCGCCTGGTCATCCAGGGTCAGCGCCTTGTGGACGGCAAGTACTGGCAGTTCGACGCCATGGAGATGCAGAACCTGGGAACCGGCGGCAAGACCATCTGGCGCTTCGAGAAAACCAACATTCTTTCCGGCATCGACGACAAGTATTTCACGGTGCGGTTCGTGGAACGGGGAAGGTAGACCATGTCGGGAATATCCGCGCTAGTGCGTCGATCCGCCCTCTTGACGGTTCTTGTCTTGGTTCTTGCCGCGGCGGCCCCGGCCCAGGGTGTCCGGTTTACCGCCGCCTTGACTCCGTCCGCCTTTGTTCAGCCCGGCCAAAACGAGGCCCTGGCCTTTGCGGGCCTTCGGGGTACGGGAGCCCTGCGGGGCGATCTGGGCGACGCGTTCGCCTATACGGTTTCCGCGGAGACCTACATCAACGCCGCGGGCTTGGCCGATGCCGCGGACTGGGAATCCTCCTGGGACGGTCGTCTTCTCTCCGCGAGCCTTAGGGGTAACTCCCGCCTGTCGGGTACGGCGGAGCTGAAGGAGGCCTGGGTGGAAGCGAGCCTGGGGGATCTGGACCTTCGCCTGGGCAAGCAGGTCGCCGCCTGGGGGCTCGCGGACGGGAACAACCCTACGGATACCCTGAACGCCCGTCACCAGGGAACCCGGTATTCCACGACCCTGGACGAACAGAAGATCGCCTCGTGGATGCTCAACGCGACCTGGTACCTCCCGAACAACCGGGGGACCATCCAGGGGATCATGCTCCCGGTGAGCATCCCCAACGATCTTCCGTCCCTTGCTATGACCATATCCGCGGGGCCGACTACTATCGTCATCGAGGAGGACTCCTACCCGGAGCTGAGCCTTGAGAACGCGGAAGGTGGTCTGCGGAGCCTCTTCTACCTGGGGAACCTTTCGTTCTCTGCAAGTTATTTTACCTATTTGGACCGCTACCCGGATTTCACCGTATCCGTGGTCGGAGGTCCGTCGACCACCATCACCTACACCCCGACGCATAACCGGATCCACCAGCTCGGGCTGGACGGAGTCTACACGGTCGGGGGCTTCGACCTTCGCACCGAGTGGGCCTTGAATCTCACCAAGGACATGGACGGAGTCAGCCCCGTGGAAAAGAATCCCTTCATCCAGGGAGTGGTCCAGGCGTCCCGGACTTTCCGGAACGGCACGACCACCCTCTCCCTGGCCTGGGCTCCCCGGGTCGTCCTGAACTACACCGCCCCCACGGACTACCCGAGCCCCGAGGACCAGCAGTCCGCAGAGATGATCCGCAGGTACGACGGCCAGGCCTACCCGCTGGAAAACGCCCTTAGCTTCCGGGCGGCTGGTAAGTACCTGAATGAAAGCCTCCAGCCGGAGCTCTTGTTCCTGGCGGAAACCGGGGCCCGGGACTGGCTGGGCACCCTGTCCATCGCCTACCAGCTATCGGACGGCCTCACCATAAAGATCGGGACCGTACAATACGGGTCCTTCCTGGCACAGGGAGATCCGGACCGGGAGCTCGGGACCTTCAGCAAGAGCGCCGCCATAGACAACGACTATTTCTTTCTCGAATTGAAATTCAGCTTCTGATCCCGGCCCCGCCGACCGACCCCGGCTGTCCGAAAACGCCGAGTGTTTTCGGACAGCCCTCCCTCGCGCCTTGAGCCTTCCTGCGCTACACTTGGAGGCGGAGGCATGCCATGGGCGAAAAATCCGCGATGAAGAAGAAGGAGTACCTGGAGGAGCTGGACCGCCTGACCGTGGAGCTCGTGAAGCTCCAAGAGTGGGTCAAGGCCGAGAAGCTCAAGGTGGTGGTGCTGTTCGAGGGCCGGGACGCCGCCGGAAAGGGCGGGGTCATCAAGGCCATCACCGGGGGGCTCAATCCCCGCTACGCCCGGATCGCGGCCCTGGCCGCCCCCACCGAGCGGGAGCGGAACCAGTGGTACTTCCAACGCTACGTCGCCCAGCTCCCGACGGGGGGCGAGATGGTCTTCTTCGACCGGTCCTGGTACAACCGGGCCGGGGTGGAGAGGGTCATGGGCTTCTGCACCGAGGAGGAGTACCTCGAGTTCGCCCGGTCCGTGCCCGAGTTCGAGCGCATGCTCCAGCGTTCCGGGATCATCCTGATCAAGTACTGGTTCAGCGTCAGCGACGAGATCCAGGAGGCCCGGTTCCGGGACCGTCTCCGGGATCCCGCAAAGCGCTGGAAACTGAGTCCCATGGACATGGACGCCCGGTCCAAGTGGGTGGAGTATTCCAAGGCCAAGGACGAGATGTTCGCCTTCTCGGATCTTCCCGATTCTCCCTGGTACGTGGTGGACGCGGACGACAAGTACTGCGCCCGGCTCAACACCATCGTCCATTTCCTGGGAAAGATCCCCTACGGGGACCTTACCCCCGAACCCATCGAACTGCCGCCCCGCCAGCAGGGCGGCGACTACCGGCGCCCCCCGATCGAGGGCCTCAAGTGGATACCCCGGGTCTATCCGGAGACTAAGGGCAAGGGCGGGAAGTCAGGGAAGGACCGCAAGAAAAAAGAGGGCAAAAAGGACAAGGGAGGGAAGAAGGACAAGTCCGGCAGGACGGATTTGCCCGGGGGAGAGAAGGGCGGCCGCGGGATTTGACCGGCCGGGTCCCGCCGCTTCCCGGTGTCCGCTCCGGGGCTCCGATCCGTATAAAGCATGAATCCCGCAACGCGGACATGCCGTACCGTCGATGCCGCAGGGAGAGAAAAAGGGTTCCATAGGACCTCCTCGGAGGGGGGCGGGCCGTTCCGGATTTCCGGAGCATCCGCCGGTCTTGAGGAGAGCCTGCCGGAGAACCTTGTCAAAAAATGTCAAGGTTTATCAAAATTCCCCGATTTTTCGTATAATTCCGCGACTTTCCGCGCCCGGTCGGCGAACTCCGCCCGAATCTCCGGAGGGCCCAGGACCTCGATCCCGTCCCCGAAGCCCAACAGAAAGCTGAACAGCCATTCCCCGTCGGGCATGCGGAGGTCGACGACGCGTCCTCCCCGGCCGTCAGGGGCGCCGAAATCCCGGCCCAGGTCCTCCTCGAACCGGGTCAGGGCGGACGGGCCCACCCGGATGCGCAGCTCTACCCTACGGCCGGATACGGACCTCCAGGCGTCCTCGGAAGGCTCCGGACGGGGCTCGAATCGTTCCATCCGAGTCTTCGGGCGCTCGATCCGGACGAGCTTGAAGAGCCGCCAGTCCCGTCGCAGCCGGCACCAGGCCCAGAGGTACCACCCCTCCCAGAGATAGACCACCGCCGCGGGTTCCACGGTTCGATCGGTCCTCCGGCCCTCCGCGTCCCGGTATCCGAACTGGACCACTCGATGTTCCTCGATTGCGTACCGGAACAGGTACAC
>JAAYUR010000366.1 GCA_012517645.1 Treponema sp. | reverse complement strand
GCGAAGTACTTCGAGGAAGCCTTCGCGAAGGAAGGCGGCAAAGTCGTTGCCAAGGAGGCCTTCCGCTCCGAGGAGATGGACTACCGCGCCCAGCTCGGAAAGATGCGTCCCCTGAACCCTGACGTGATCTTCATCCCCACCAGCCAGAAGGAGGCTGCCATGGCCGCCAAGCAGGCGAGAGACCTCGGCATCAAGGCCCGCCTGATGGGCACCGACAACTGGGGCAGCCCTGACCTCATCGAGCTTGGCGGGGAGGCGATCAACGGAGGCTATTTCGTCAACCTGACCGACCTGGCCGACCCGGCCATCAAGAACTTCGTGGCCGAATACCGCAAGGCGTACGGTGCCGACCCCGTCCTTCCGAACCCCGTCATGGCCCAGGACGCGCTGCTCATGATCGTGGACGCGATCAAGCGCGCCAAGAGCACGGACGGCACCAAGATCGCCGCGGCCCTCGCCACGACCAAGAACCTGCAGGTCACGAGCGGTCCTTTGACCATCGACCCGAAGACCCACGACCCGCTGGACAAGCCGGCCGTCATCCAGAAAGTCGACGTGGCCACCAAGTCCTTCCCGTTCGTGAAGAAGTTCTATCCGGGCGGCAAGTAGGAGTTTCCTGAGGAGGCTCCGCCTTCCCGCGGCGGGGCCTCCTCTGTTCCTGGGAAAGCAAGATAGGAGGGACCCCATGTTCCTGCAGACCGTCGTCACGGGGCTTTCAATCGGGGGGATCTACGCGCTCATGGCCGTCGGCTACTCCCTGGTCTTCAGCGTCCTTTCCTTCAGCAACTTCGCCCACGGAGCCGTCATCATGCTCGGGGCCTACATCGGCCTGGGCCTCGTCACGAAGCTTCACTTCGGCCTTGGGCTCGTGGTTTCCGGAGCCATGGCGGGAGCCGGGCTTATCGCCATCGTCAACGAAAAGCTCGCCTACAGCCTCCTTCGCAAGCGCAAGGCCCCGTCCCTCTACCTCATGATCTCGGCAATGGGCTGTGCCGTGTTCCTGGAAAACATGGTCTACGCCACCATCGGATCCCGTTTCTACGCGTTTCCCGAGTTCTTCAAGCAGAGCGTCCTTTGCCTCTTCAACGGCACCTGCAACATCGCCCTGCTCGACCTGTTTGCCTTCGGCATCTCCATCCTGGCGATCCTCGGGCTTCATCTCTTTCTGATCCACACGCGCACCGGAATAGCCATCCGGGCGGGGGTTTCCGACATGACCATGTGTTCCCTCATGGGCGTCAACCTGGACCGTCTCATCTCCATCGTCTTCTTCCTGGCAGGAATCTTCGGGGGAGCAGCGGGGGTCTTTCTCGGCATCAAGTACCTCGTCTACCCGACGATGGGATGGGTCACCAACAAGGCCTACATCGCTGCCGTCATCGGGGGACTGGGGAGCCTTCCAGGGGCGCTTCTGGGCGGCCTGATCCTGGGGGTGCTCGAAACCTTCGTTTCCACCTACGTTTCCAGCGTCCTGCGGGACGTCTTCAGCTTCGGCCTCCTGATCGCCCTCCTGGTCTGGCGCCCCAACGGCCTCTTCGGCCGAGACACGGGAGAGAAGGTGTGATCCGATGAATTACGTCCTTT
>JAAYUR010000254.1 GCA_012517645.1 Treponema sp. | reverse complement strand
TCCGGAGTATTCCGTTTACTGTCCACCGTCCACCGTTCACCGACCACCGTCCACCGTCCACCGTCCACGGACCTCCCCCGCCCTCGCGTGGGCTTCCAGCCCCTCCATCCGGGCGAAGGCTGCGGCGTCCCGGTAGAGTCCCGATGCGGCCGCGGGATCGTCGATCCGGATCCAGGTCCGGATCCGGAGGAAGGAAAGGGCTGAAAGTCCCCCGGATAGGCGGGCGTGGGCGCCCGTGGGAAGGACGTGGTTGGGCCCGGTTCCGTAGTCCCCCAGGACTTCCGCGGCCCAGGCGCCCAGGAAGACGGCGCCGGCGTTCCGGATCCTGCGCGCCAGGGCCTCCGGTTCGGCGGCCAGGATCTCCAGGTGCTCCGGGGCGAAGGCGTCCGCCGCCCGGGCCAAGACCTCGAGGTTCGGGTTCACCAGGGCTCCCCCGTTCTCCAGGGCTCGGCGGGCGATCCGGGCGGTCGGCAGATCCGATAGGCGGAGCTCCAACGCCTCCTCCACCCGGGCGGCGAAGGACTCGGAGGTACAGGCCAGGACGGGGACGGCGTCGGGGTCGTGCTCCGCCTGGGCCAGGAGGTCCGCCGCGACTAGCTCGGGATCGGCTCCGTCGTCCGCGAGGATGAGCAGCTCGCTGGGGCCCGCCACGGACTCGATGACCGTGTCCCGGGCGACCAGGCGCTTGGCCGCGGCGACCCAGCGGTTTCCGGGGCCCACCACCCGGGCGCAGGGCGGGATCGGCCCGGCCCCGTAGGCCAGGGCGGCGATCGCCTGGGCCCCTCCCGCGGCGAGAAGTCCCTCCGCCCCGGCCACCGCGCAGGCCGCCAGGGTCTCCGGGGCGGGCCGGGGGCTGGCCGCCCAGACGGTCCCGACCCCGGCGGCCTTGGCGGTCAGGGCGGTCATGAGGACGCTGGAGGGCAGGGGATACCGTCCCCCCGGGGCGTAGCACCCCGCGGTCTCCACGGGCAACACCTCGTGGCCCGCGAAGCCCCCGGGCACGGGAATCTCCAGGGCCGAGAGGCTGGCGGCTTGGGCCTTGGCGAAGGCTCCGATCCGGGCCCCCGCCCGCTCCAGGAGTTCCCGGGAATCCCGGGGAAGCCCCGCCAGGGCCTTCCGGAAGTCCCGGGGACCGAGGTACAGGGGGCCTTCGCCCAAACCGTCCAGCTCCCGGGCATATTCGAGGAGCGCCGGCTCCCCGCGCTCCCGGATCTCCGCCACGATGGCCTCCGCCCGATCCGCCGTCCCGGAGTCCCCGATGGCGGCGGGTTTCCGCTCAAGGTCGGCCGCCCGGAGACGCCGGAGCCTCAGTGGATGCCGGTCCACCGTGCGCCTCCCTCCTCTTGGTACGCGGGTTTGGCGTCCCCCGGCCTCCGCAGGACCTTCAGGGCCCGTCGATCCAGGACCCGTTCCACGTCCGCGAGGCTCGCGCCTTCGGAACGGAGCTTCACCAGGGCGAAGTAGAACAGGTCCGCGGCTTCCTCCGCGGCCCGGACCGGGCCTTCGGTGTCCGCGAGCTCCGCGGCCTCCTCCCGGATCTTGGCTGCCAGGAGGCCCGGCTCCGTGAAGAGCCGACGGGTATAGGAACCCGGCGGAGCGGACTCCCGGCGTCCCCGGATGGTCCGGTCCAGGGTTCCCAGGCCCCAGTCGGGGCCGAAACAGGTGCGGGTCCCCAGGTGGCAGAATCACTCCCCGTTCTGGCGCACCACATAGCGCAGGGCATCCCGGTCGCAGTCCACCTCGATGCGGACCAGGTACTGGGTGTTGCCCGAGGAGGCGCCCTTTTCCCAGAGCCCCCGGCTCCGGGAGCGGTAGACCCCCCGTCCCCGCTTGATAGACTCCGCGACGCTCTCCGCATCCCCCCAGACCAGGCCCAGGGCGATGCCCGCCTCGTCGCAGACCACGATGGGCCAGAGCCCGTCGGGACGGTCCGAGGCTAGGGGTGCCGTGAAGGCCTCCGCCAGGGAGAGGCGGCCGGAGTACAGGGCCATGCCCACCTGGGCGTCCGCGCCCAGGCGGTCCAACTCGGCCACCTCGGCGGCCGTGCTGACCCCGCCCGCCCAGGTGATCCGGAGATCCTCCCGGCACTCCCGGGCGACCTGAATGAGCCGGGCGGCCCCGGCCAGGTCCGCACCGGCCATGCGGCCTTCCCGTTCCACGGTGGTCACCAAAAAGCCGCCGACGAAGGGCGCCAGATCCCGGATACGATCCGCCACGGAGGCGCCGGTACGGGTCCGCCAGCCTTCCACCACCACCTCCCCGTTCCGGGCGTCCAGGGCGGCGATGACCCGATCCCTGGGCAGGCGAGACAGGAGGTCCGGCTCGGCCGCGGTGCCCAGGATGATCTTGCGGGCCCCCGCGTCCAGGTCGATGACGGCGATCTCTCCCACCCGGGAGAACTCCCGGGCCAGGGGCCGGGGATCCCCGGCGTCGATCTTGAGGGCCTCTCCCCCCTCGAGCTGGACGGCCCGGCCGCCCATTAGGTCTATGGAAGGAACGATCATGGTCTTACCTCCACGTTTTTGTCCGCCAGGAACGCCTTGACTTCCCGTATCGTGCGGCGGCCGAAGTGAAAGGTTCCGGCCGCCAGGACCGCGGCCGCCCCGGCCGCGACTCCCTGGTACATCTGCTCGGGGGTTTCCGCGCCCCCCGAGGCCACCACGGGCACGGGCACCGCCCGGGCCACCTCGGAAACCAGGTCCAGGTCGTAGCCCAGCCCCGTGCCGTCCCGGTCCCGTCCGGTCAGGAGGACCTCGCCCGCCCCCAGTTCCACGGCCCTGCGGGCCCAGGCCGCGGGATCCATCCCCGTCCGTGTCCGGCCCGCGTCCACCGTGACCTCCCAGGGGGAGGCGCCTTCCGGCCGGGAACCGGGCAGGCGGCCCGCCGCGTCCACGGCTATGACCACCGCCTGTACGCCGAAGCGGTCCGCCAGCTCGGTCAGGATCGAGGGATCCCGGACCGCCTTGGAGTTCACGGAGATCTTGTCCGCTCCGGCGTCGAAGAGGACCGCGGCGTCCTGGACCGAACCGATTCCCCCTCCCACGGTCAGAGGAATGCCCAGGGCGGCCCGGACTCTGCGGACCGTATCCGCCCGGGTGGCCCGGCCTTCGATTCCCGCGGTGATGTCCAAGAGGACGATCTCGTCCGCCCCCTCCGCCTCGTACCGGGCCGCCAGTCGGGCCGGGTCCCCGGCGTCCTTGAGATCCAGGAACCGAGTGCCCTTGACCACCCGTCCGGCGTCCACGTCCAGGCAGGGGATGATCCGGACGGATCGGGTTCCGGGCAGGGGCTCCGCGGGGGGACGGGATACGGCGGCCGCCCGGGATCCCGGCGCTCCGGGATCCGCGGCTCCGGGATCCGCGGCTCCGGGTCCGGCGGGCCGCACCCCGGCGCCGGTCCGCACCCCGACGCCGTCCTCCGCCCCGGTGCGGTACTCGCCGGCCCCCTGGAGCCACCGGGCCAGGAGGTCCTTCCCCCAGGATCCCGAGAGCTCCGGGTGGAACTGACACAGTAGAAGCCCCGGCCGTTCCAGGGCCGCGGCGAAGGGCCCCGCGTAATCCGCCCAGGCGACCCGGAAGCCCGGGGGCGGCTCGACAAGGCGGTAGGAGTTCGCGAAGGCGGCCCAACCGGGTTCCAGGTATCCGGGACCGGGATCCGGTCGGACCGCCCCCCAGCCCAGCCGGGGGGTGCGCACCGAGTCCGGGTACTTCCGGATCGCTCCCGGAAGGAGCGACAAACCCCGGACTCCGGGGCTTTCCTCGCTGGACTCGAAGAAGAGCTGCATCCCCAGGCAGAACCCCGCCAGGGCCTTCCCCGTCCGGAAGCGTTCCTCCAGGGCCCGGTCCAGTCCGCGGGACCGAAGCTCGGCCATGGCCGCCCCGAAGGAGCCCACCCCGGGCAGGATCACCCGAGCCTCCCGGAGCACGTCCGAGGGGCTTTCCGTGATGTACGGGTCCCCCCCGGCCCTCCGGAGCCCGGCCAGGACGGAGGCCAGGTTCGCCGTCCCGGTGCGCACCACCGCCACCCTCATCCCAGGACCCCCTTGGCGCTGGGAACCCCGCCGATGCCCGAGGGAGACCAGGCCTCCCGAAGGGCCAGGGCCAGGGCCTTGAAGGCCGCCTCGGCCTTGTGGTGGTCGTTGTCCCCGTACAGGACTTCCAGGTGGGCGGTGATCCCTGCCCGTGTTACGAAGCTTGTTACGACGTGAGGGATGTTCTCGCAGGCCAGGGTCCCGACGGATTCCCGGGTGAGTTTCAAATCCGCGCGGCAGAAGGGCCGGCCGGAGATGTCCACCACCGCCCGGGCCAGGGCCTCGTCCAGGGGGGCATAGGCGCTCGCGAAGCGGCGTATCCCGGAACGGTCCCCCAGGGCCTGGCGGACCAGGTCTCCCAGGACCAAGCCGCAGTCCTCCGCGCTGTGGTGATCGTCCACGGCCAGATCCCCTTCGCAGTTCAGGGACAGGGAGAATCCGCCGTGGAAGGCGAGGGAGGAAAGCAGGTGGTCCAGAAACCCGATGCCCGTGCTCACCTTGACTTCCCCGGGAGTCAGGTCCAGGGATGCCTCGATCCGGGTTTCCTTGGTTTGACGGAGGAGGGATGCCCGGCGGGGGGCCGAGCCGGATGCGGGTCCGCTCATAGGTACTCCTTACACGCCCGCAGGGCCCGGGCGAGCTCTCCGAAGCCCTCCCGGTCCGCGGGGCCGCTGATCCGGATCATGGACTCCAGCCCCGGGCGTCCGGGGTACGCACGGATAGCGATGCCTCGGGCGGCCAGGGCTTCCTTGAGGCCCCCGGGATCCCGGACCCGGGCCAGGACGAAGTTGGTTTCCGAAGGGTAGGGCCGGGCGCCCAACCGCTTCAGCAAACCGTACAGTGCCTCGCGCTCCCGCACAAGCCGGTCTACGATTCGGGCGGTTTCGGCCTCCCCCTCCGGGCTCCGGGCGGCCAAAGCCGCGGCCAGGGAGGGGCCCGCCACGGGAAAGGGATCCCCCGCGGCGCGGAGAGCCGCGATGGTCTCGGGGGATCCCGCCGCCCATCCGACCCTCAAGCCCGCAAGGCCGTAGGTCTTGGAGAAGGACCGGAGGGCCAGGCCGTTGGGCCGGGAGAGGGCGGCGGCCATGGGATCCGCCCGGGAGAAGTCCGCGTAGGCCCCGTCCACCCAGACGCTGGTTTCCGGAAGGGCGTCCAGGAGCTCCGTCGTCTCCTCGGGAGACGCGAGGCCTCCCGCCGGATTCGCGGGGCTCACCAGGGCCACCGCAGCCGCCCGGCACGCCCGGGCCGTCCCGATCGCGGCGGCCAAGGGGAAGGGCTCGCCGGGAGGCCAGGGGACTCCTACGACCCTGGCTCCGGAGAGCCTCGCGCCGATGGCGTACATTTCGAAGGCGGGCTCGAAGACGACCAAAGAGCTTCCGGGTTTCAGGAAGACCCGGCAAGCCCGGGCTATGGCGTCGTCCCCTCCGGCGGTAACCAGGACCCGGGACGGCGGAAGGGGTTCGTACCCGGCCTTGGGACGGGAGGCGATGACCGCTTCCAGTTCCGCGGTGCGGGGGTACCGGCGGGCGGTCTCCGAGGCGGCCGCGCCGGCCAGGGCCGCAAGGGCGGCCCGGGAGGGACGGCCCTCGTTGGCGTCCAGGAACCACCGGATCCTGGGATCCCGGGCGGGGGGGACATAGCCCACGACGGGCCGCTCCTGGGCCCGGTAACCGTCCCGCTCGTCCCCGGGCGCCCGCTCTCCGCTTCCCGCCAAGGCCGATCCGTTCTCTCCGGACGCCGGGTCCGACGGGGCCGCGCCGTATCCTTCGGATCCGGCGTTCACGGGACGATCCTCATGGGCTGGGTGACGATGATGTCCGTCCCCCCTCGTTTCCGGATTTCCGGGATCAGGGTCGCCAGGGAATCCCGGGGAGCGGCCACCTTGACCGCGTACCCGTCCCCTCCCCGCAGGGGAGAGACCGTGGGTTCCCGCATACAGGGCAGGATCTCGATGACCGAGTCGAGCTTCGAGGTGTCCACGTTCAGCTCCAGCATGACCCGGCTTCGGGCGGTCAGTACGCTCTGGAGGAGAAGGACGATGGCTTCGATGGTGTCCCGTTTCCAGGGATCCTCCAGGGACCGGGGGTTGGCGTACAAGCGGGTGGAGCTCCGCAGAAGCTCGTCCACGATCTCGAGGCCGTTGGCCCTCAGGGTGGATCCTGTGGCCGTGTTGTCCACGATGCAGTCCGCGTCGTCGGGCGGGAAGACCTCGGTGGCCCCGTAGGACCGCACGAACGTCGCGTCCAGGTCCCGGCCCGCGATCCATCGGCGAGCTAGGTTCTCGTACTCGCTGGCGACCACCAGGGGCCTGCGCGGAAGCCGGCCGTCTTCCAGGATGATCGCCGGGGCGGCGGCCACCAGCCGAACGGGATCCAGCCCGGTGTCCAGCATGTCCGTGAGTTCGACTCCCAGCTCTTCGACCCAGTCGGAACCCGCGAACCCCAGATCCCGGGTGCCCGCGTGGAGCATTTCCAGGATGTTCCGCGGTTTCAGGATCTTGGCGTCCAAGTCCTTGGAGGGAAGGCGGGGCCGGTAGTCCCGCTCGTCGCCCTTGATGGGCAGTCCCGCGTCCGCAAGCAGGCGGAATACCCCTTCCTGCATACGCCCCTTGGGCAGTGCGATCTTCAAGACCTTCGCTTCTTCCATGTCCGTTCTTTCCCTTCGGCAAAAAAATGGGGGCGCCGATCCCGTGCGGCCGGCGTCCCCAAATAAAAAGGCGCCGACCTCGCGGTCGGCGCCCCGTCGTTCGGTTCGATGCACCTTTCGGTACGATCCTACCTCCCGCCGAGCCGCGACCGCGACCCGTGGTGCCCGTGATGATGGAGGCGATTGAGGTTGCTAGTACCCGAGGCAATCATACTGTGCATAGAAACAGAATCGTCGGATCCTGTCAAGCACCCCTCGATGGAATCGTTCATAATCCGGGCAGGATCCGGGCGGCGCCGAACCGGGTTGCCGGGCCTAGGATGCCCGAGACGGCGGTCCGGGAAGCCTGCCGGGGACGGGGGGGATGCGGAACCGGAAGGACCGGGCAGCCCTTGCCCCGTCCCCGGACCCGGGAGTACTGTATTCGCATGTTCGCCCCCCTGCGACTGATCTACCCCGTGGTCTCCCGTCGTTCCGGAGGGCTTTCCCTGGGAGTGGACCTCTTCCCGGACCGAAAGACCTGCAACTTCGATTGTCCCTACTGCGAGATCTTCCCGTTTCCCGGGGAACCCCCCTTCCGGCCTGAGGACTTGGACCGGGAGCTCGCGGAGTTCTTCGAAGTCGAGTATCCCGCCTTTCCCCCGGACCTGCCTCTCCGGGACCTTACCTTAAGCGGAAGCGGCGAACCGACCCTGTCCCCTCACCTGGAATCCGCCTTGGCGTTGATCCGCGCCTCCCGGGACCGGTATGTCCCGGGGGCGGACCTGGTGGTCATCACCAACTCCACAACCCTGGGGCATCCGGAAACCGCGGCCCTCCTGGGCCGCTATGTGGACGAGGCGGGTCTTAGAATCTGGGCCAAGGTGGACGGGGGGAACGAGGATCGATACCGCACGATGAGCCGGAGTCCCGTACCGTTCCGGGAGGTCGTGGAGGGTATCCTGTCCTTCTCCCGGGATCACGGGGTGATCATCCAGACCATGCTGTGCGCCTTGGACGGCCGAGGTCCCTCTGAGGGGGATCTATCCGATTATGCGGACCTGCTGGCCTCCCTCTTGCACCGCGGGGCGAGGTTCCTGGAGATCCACCTGTATACCCAGGCTCGCCCTTCCCCGGAGGGCCGGACTTCGCCCATAGGCGACCGTGAGCTCTTGACCGCCTCGGATCTGGTTTCCCGGCGCATCCCGGGCGTGCCGATCCGGATCTTCGGACGGGCCGGGGAGCTTTCGCGGTGATCGACCTGCACACCCACTCCACGGCCTCGGACGGGACCTACGATCCCGCGGCCCTGGTGGATCTGGCCGCGGACAGGAAGCTGTCCGCCCTGGCCCTTACGGACCACGATTCCCTGGCGGGTCTTCCGGAAGCCCGGGCGGAAGCCCAACGCCGGGGCCTACGCTTCATTCCGGGCGTGGAGATCGAGGTGGCCTTCTCTCCCGGCGAGTTCCACCTTTTAGGCCTGGATCTGCGGGACACGGAGGGCTCGATCCGGGAGGCCGTCGAGCGCCTGGCCCGGTCCCGGGACGACCGGAACGAACGAATCTTCGAACGGATGCGGGCCGCGGGGATCGAGGGGGACTACGCGGAGCTCCGGGAGGCCGCCGCGGGGGGTATGATCGGCCGGCCCCACATCGCGGACTTCCTGATAGCCCGGAAGGTGGTCCGGAAGAAGCAGGACGCCTTCGACAGGTACCTGGGAAAGGGTCGACCCTTCTATGTGGCCAAGGAATGCCTGGAACTCAAGGAGGCGATCGCGGTGATCCGGGGAGCCGGGGGAATCCCCGTGGTCGCCCACCCCCTGTCCCTCTTCGTATCCTGGACCCGCTTGGCTTCCCTGTTCTCGGAATGGAAGGACATGGGAATCGAGGGGATAGAGGCCTGGCACCCGACCGCCCGGCCGGGGCACTGCCGCCGCTTGGAGAAGATGGCCCGGGACCTGGGGTTCCGGGTGACCGCGGGCAGCGATTTCCACGGCGCCAACCGTCCGGACCGCCGCCTGGGGTACACCGCGGGGGACCGGCCGATCGACGATTCCTACCTGTCCGCCCTGGACCGGTAAGAGGCGCTCAGGCGTTCCGGCAGCCCGAGCAGCCCAGGACGTGGACGTGTTTTCGCCCGGGATGCTCGAAGAGCCGGGCGATCACGTAGCCCTGCCGGGGGACTTCCTTCTCGCAGACCGGGCAGATCCGCTTGCACTCTATGTTGGGTGGATAGCAGTGAGGACAGCCGAAGATCTGCATGAGCTTGTCCCCTTGCCCGGGGTTGACCCGGGTCTTTACCCTCTGTCCCGGCGAGAGGACCTCGCCGCAGAGGGGGCAGGTTCGGGGCTTTTCCTCGGCCGCGGCCCTTTCTCCCGCCTTTAGCAGGGTTCGGCGCCTCCGGTAGGGACCGAAGAGCCAAAGGAACATCCAAAGAAGGATGACGCTGATCGAGATATAGATGGTGGCGCGGAGGAGGATGTCCATCGGGTGAAGTATACCGTGAACGGTGGACGGTGGACAGTAGAAAGTGGACAGTGGATGGCGGGCGGCTGGTAAGTACGGTTATTTCGGTTCACGACTCCCCATCCGCGGGTACACATATTCCCTATTAACCCTTCCGCCCGCTATACTCCGTTCCATGGCGACGCTCTACATGGTGGCCACCCCCATCGGCAACCTCCAGGACATCACCCTCCGGGCCCTGGAGGTCTTGAAGTCCGTGGACACCGTGGCCTGCGAGGACACCCGCCATACCCTGAAGCTCCTCACCCATTTCGGGATACGCAAGCCCCTGGTCGCGTGCTACGCCTACGAGGAGGACAAGGGGGCCCGCCGCATCCTGGGGATCCTGGATGCGGGCAGGGACGTGGCCTACTGCTCCGACGCGGGAACCCCCGCCCTAAGCGATCCCGGCGCCCGGGCCGCCGCATCGGCCCGGGAGGCGGGACACGCTGTCGTGCCCCTCCCGGGCCCCTCGGCCTTCGCCTGTCTCTTGTCCGTCTCGGGGGTTTCCGGCAAATCCGTGTTGTTCGAGGGCTTCCTATCCCCGAAGCCCGGACGCCGGAAATCCCGGCTGGCGGAGCTGCTGGCCCGGGGAGAGCACTTCGTGGTCTATGAGTCCCCCCATCGGATCTTGAAACTCCTTTCGGACCTGGACGAGCTGGATTCGGAATGCAGGGTATTCGTGGGCCGGGAGATGACCAAGGCCTTCGAGGAGTACCTGTCCGGGACCCCGGGAGAGATCCGGGCGGCCCTGGAATGGCGGGAAAAGACGCAGGGTGAGTTCTCGGTACTTGTATCCGCCGGCAAAAACGCATAAACTATTCCTTGATCGATGCCGATACTCATGTTGAGAAAGGCAGGGGTTTCCCGATGACGATCGACCGAATCAATCCAATCGACCCGATACAGAACCCCCGGAAGTCCGACGGCCCCCAGCGGGCGGACAAGGGCTCCAAGGGCGATTCCATCGCCGTATCCTCCGAGGCGATGGAGAAGGCGGAGCTCTTCCGCGTCATCGAGATGGTCAAGGCGGCCCCGGATGTGCGGGCGGACCGGGTCGCGGAGCTCAAGGCCAAGATCAACGATCCCGCCTACCTGGACGAGACTCTCCTGACCGCGACCGCGGATCGGATACTCGACCAGCTCTTGTAAGGTCCGGCTCTATACAGGAAGCGCAGGCGGAAGCGAGTCTTCCGCCTTTTTTACGTACAAGCCCCTCCGGAGGCGAGCGCGATGGCAGACTTCCGATTCCGTGTCCCCGCGGAGACCTACCTGGGGCCGGACACCCTCCTCAAGCTCCCAAGCCTGCTTTCGTCCTACGGCGCGGATCGGATACTCGTGGCTGCGGATCCGATGCTCCACGAGTCCCGGGCCGTGGACCGGGTCCTGGCCCTGTTGGAGGACCGGGGCGCCAAGGCCATACTCTTCGACGAGATCCCGGACGGAGCCACCACCTCCACGGTGGAGGACATCCTTCGCCTGGCCCGGGGCTCCCGGGCAAACGGAGTCGTTGGGCTGGGCGGGATCCGGGTGCTTTCCGCGGCCCGGGCGGCCGCCGCGGCCGCCGCAGGAACGACTTCCCTGGACGACTGGATCGACGGAGCGCCTCCTACCTGCCGTCCCCTGCCGTACGTCTCCATACCAACGACCTACCGGGATCCCTTCCTCCTGACCGACGAATGCGCCCTCACGGACGCCCGAGGGCGCCGGGTCCGGGTTGTTTCGGCGGCTTCCGGTACGACCCGGGCGGTGATCCTGGATCCTTCCATGTCCACGGGGCTGTTCCCCAAGGCCGCGGCGGCCTGTATGCTGGATCTTCTTCTCGAGGCT
>JAAYUR010000390.1 GCA_012517645.1 Treponema sp. | reverse complement strand
GAGGGTGGGCTTGGGGGCACCCGGCTCGTATTCCACCGAGGGACCCACCGGACCGAGGACCATTCCCGCGTCGCCGGAAAGCAGACGGCGTACGGTAACGGCCTCCTCGTCGTAGGGGGAATCGGGTAGAGGGAAATCTCCCAGATACCTTCGAGCCGGGGCGTCCAGGTCGATCAGGCCCCGCTCGGCCAAGGAGAGGACTCCCCAGGAGGTCACGGATTTGGAGATGGATTCCGCCCGGAAGATGGAGTCCTGGGTCAACGGGCGGCCGGAACCCCTGTCGGCGGTTCCGAAGGCTTCCTGCCAAACCACCTCCCCGCCCCGGATCAGGGCGATGCCCAGAGCCGGCACGTCGTACCGGCGCATCAGACGGGGTATCCGGGATTCGAAACGCCGGATGATGGACTCCGGAGGATCCGACGGGCTCGGGGCCGGGGCTCGACCTAGGAACGCGGCCAGAAGACCGACCAGGAACACCCCCGCCGCCCCGCGGATCAGGACAGGAGCCGGAACACTGCGGGTCTTGGCGGAGTCTTCGTGCTTCATGGATTCTCCTCCCGGAAAATCAGCGCCCGGCTAGTATCTCCGGGCGCCGACGGTTTCTAGGTAACCCGGCGAGAAGACGGCGCGCCGCACAGGCCGCGCCGTCCCCTCCCGGTAGGTCTACACTCATCGGAACGCCCGCTGGTTGCAGGCGTATTGCCAGGCGTCCGCGGTCGCCCGGGCACCGTATTCCTCCGCGGCGGCCGAGGGACGCTCGGTTGTACGGATCTTCAACGCCCGCGCCGCGGCCCGTTTCGCCGACCGTTCCTCGGTCTCGGCACGGACGGATTCCGCCTTGCGCAGAAAGGACAGGAGATTCGATATACGAAGTATCACGGTCATGGCTCAAACTCCAATTTCGGTTGACGGAACGAATTCGGGGGGTTCCGGCGCGGACCGCTTTCGATCCTCTTGAGCTGGATATTTCCCCGAATCACGACAGGCGCGGAAGCGGCGGGCCGTCCGTTCGTCAGAAACGAAGGAACGGCATCCGGCGTTCGTCCGCGCGGCCGGGATCCATCCGGGCATGAGGAACCGCCCCGGTAAACAGCTCGGCGACGGGATCCTGGCCGCCGATTCGGGGCGGAGGGATCCGGGCCGGTGCTTATCCGTGAGGCGCTCGGGAAGGCTAACTACGGTTCGGAGTACCGGATATCCGAGAACCCCGATGGGGGGCTCGGACAGCCGAGAAGGCCTCCCGAGCTACATGCCCAGGACGGGATCGGAGGGGCTGTTATCGCAGAAAATCATTTCATGCTCTCCTTTTTATTCGCGCGAAAAGAGCGGCATCCTTCTCCGCCCTGCGAGGCACCGCTTCGTTCCCCCCATGGGAACCGGCGCGTGTCCTCGGGGACCATCCCGGTGCGGACCTGTTCGGGCTCCGCGTCGCGCGATTTTCGGTCAACGATATCGGAGATATGCGGATGTGTCAAGTGTCGTGCAAAAAATATACAATATCGAGAACGACTTCGAACTTGTCCACCTCCTGCCCGGGACCGCCCAGGATACGGTGTGCATAGCGCGGAATCCCCCCGCGTCCAGGCCCCGGCCGGCCCGGATTCCCGGCTAGAATGGACGGACCTTCCACATCAGACCGGCGTCCCCCTCGCCTCCCTCCGACTCCCGGCGACCAGCACCACCCCACAGATCCCGACCACCGCCGCCAGCGCCCAGCCCAGGGCCGTGAACCCCGCGGAAAAACCGTGCAGGTCGATCCACCGTCCCAAGAGGGGGGTGAGCACCCCGCTGCCCTCCATGCCCGCGAAGAAATAGATACCCAGGACGGTGGACCGGAGGTTTTCCGGCACCCGACCCACGAGGTAGGCCTCCGCGGCGGGCATACGCACGTAGGGAACCGCGCCCAGGGCGGCCAGGAGGGCGAAGAACCAGAATCCGTAGGGTACCCTGGGGAGGGCCAGGAGCCCCGCGACCGCGGCGAAGGCAGCGGCGGCGGCCACCCGCTTCCGGCCGAAACGGTCCGCCAGGCGCCCGCCCAGGGGAGCCGCCCAGACGCCGGCGGAAAAATACAAGGCCAGGAGGGCGGCCGCCGTGCGCTCG
>JAAYUR010000289.1 GCA_012517645.1 Treponema sp. | reverse complement strand
GCGGCAGAGCCCGGCCAGGGCGCGGACGTTGGAGGAAAGGATATCCAGGTCGATCGCCAGCTCCGGGAAGGGGCCGGGGGCGGCGGGTTCATCGGGGCTGGTCATGGGGACATCATAGCACGGAGAGCGGGCCCCCTGCGACAGGCTCCCGGTCCTTCTGCGACAGGCCATCGGTACTCCGGCGACGGAAAGCCCGGCCCGCCTACGCGGGGTCACTCGAGGATCCTGCCGAGTCCGGTTGGCATCCTCCGCTTCGGCGGATACTATTCCCCCAGTATGGAACCCGATTACGACCGGATCCTTTCGGAGATCCACGAGGAGGTGCGGCCCCTTCTCCCCCTCGGCAAGCCCGCGGACTACATCCCCGCCCTGGCCCGGGTGCCGACGGATCGCTTCGGCATGGCCCTTCGCACCCTGGATGGCAGGATCCACACGGTCGGGGAGGCGGACGAACCCTTCTCGATCCAGAGCGTCTCGAAGGTTTTCACCTTCATCCTCGCCCGCCGGGCCGCCGGGGACGGAATCTGGGATCGCATCCAGAGGGAGCCCTCGGGGGACCCCTTCAATTCCCCGATCCTCCTGGAGCAGGAACGGGGCATCCCGCGGAACCCTTTCATCAACGCGGGAGCCCTTGTGGTCGCGGACATCCTTCTGGAGCTGTTCGAGGACCCCCGGGAGGAACTGCTCCGTTTCGTCCGGGCCCGGTCGGGATCCGGGGCCGTGCGTTCGAACCCGGAGGTGGCCGAGTCCGAGCGGTCCACGGGCCATCGGAACGCTGCCCTGGCCCACCTGCTCAAGAGCTTCGGGAACCTCCGGAACCGGGTGGAGGAGGTCCTGGACTTCTACTTCTTCCAGTGCTCCCTGGAAATGAGCTGCCGGGATCTGGCCGCGAGCTTCCTGTTCCTGGCGAACCGGGGCCTCTGTCCCGTGTCGGGGGAGAGGATCCTGGACCCCAGCCCGGCCAAGCGGGCCGCGGCCTTGATGCTCACCTGCGGGACCTACGACGCCGTCGGGGACTTCGTGTACCGGGTGGGGCTGCCCGCCAAGAGCGGGGTGGGCGGGGGAATCGCCGCGATCCTGCCCGGACGCCTGGCCGCGGCGGTCTGGTCCCCGGGCCTGAACGCCAAGGGCAATTCCCTGGCGGGAACGCAGGCGCTTGAACTGTTCACCACGAAAACCGGGATGTCTATCTTCTAGAAGACCGAGCCGCGCCGCCGCGGCGCCCGGATCGGGCGGCTCGGGGACGGGGCGGAACCGATCAAGCCCTCCGGATCACCCGGATCGCGGGCTCGGTGCGCTCGAAAACCACGGGGAAGTCCTCGGGCTCCAAGCGCTCCGCCTCGCCGTCCATCTGCACCAGGGCGCGGTGGGCGAAGCGGATTTCCACCCGGGCCGCGGAGAAGAGGTCGACCTCGGGAAAGCCCCGATGCCTCCCCGCGGTCAGGGGGCCCTTCACGACCAGTTTCCGCAGAAAGGGCATCTGCCGTACGAGGCAGACGTCGTCGTCGTCCGGCAGGATCGGCTTGTTGGAGCCGTAGGTACGGTGCCCCGAAACTCCCATGGCCAGAAGAAGCATATCCCCCCGGAAATGCCGGGCCTCCCGGCCCTTCGAGTCCCAGGCTCGGACTTCGAAACCCCGGGTGGGCCAGAGCGAATCGTAGAAGATCGTGGCCAGCTCGACCCAGAGTTTGTACGAATCCCCCGGGAAGCTCAGCTTGAGACGGTTCGTCATGTCCGTGACGAAGGCGTCCGCCCCCAGGGAGGCGATGTTGAAGGACCACCAGGGTCCCTTGCCGCCGGGTTTTCCGGCGGTCGCGGGGCGCACCCGAAGAGCCGGCTGGCGGTCGAAGCGCGAAGGCCCGAGGAGCAGATCCAGGGCGGGCAGGAGCTCCCGGGAATCCGCCCCGTCGTTTCCGGTTCCCATCGGGAGGCGCAGGACCACGAAGCGGCTGCGCTCCGCCTCGCTCAGGCTCATCAGCGTCGAGAGGGCTTCCAGGACCGTGCCGTCCCCGCCTGCGGTCACGACCAGGCGCTCCACCTCCGGGGCGGCCCGGGCTTCCTCCGCCAGGTCCCGGGTGACCTCCGCGGCGTGTTTGGGATACTGGGTGGCGTGGAGGCGGAAACTCGTCGCCGCCCTCCGATCGGGGAGGGCGGCGGCCCGCTCGGCCAACCTCTTGATCTCGGCCAGGTGGCGGGCGTAGACCCGGGACCGGGTGAAGCCCCCGGCCCTGGGATTCGCGATCAGGGTCACGTCCAGGGGCTTGTCGCCGAAGATCGGGGACCGGGAAGCCAGGAAAGCCACGCCGTCCGCGAACCGCTCGATGCTCATGCGGGGACGCTATCACCGAAGCCCCGGGTTGGCAAGCCCGCCTCAATATATGCCCCGCCTCGGCGTACCGCCCTTGAGCGCCCGCATCGGGGGAAGTATATTTTGTGTGCGGTCCGCCGGGTCCGACGCCTCGGGTGTCCCCGGCGGCCCGGAACAACCGGCCCCGTCGGGGGCCCCGAGGAGCGATCATGGACAACTTATTGGCGGCCGTGAAGAAAGGGCTGAAGGGCGAGCTGGACAGCGTGACCATCTATATGGAGGCCGCGGAAAAAGCCGACGGCCCGGTGGCCGAGTTCTTCCGGGAGCGGGGCAAGGAGGAGCAGAGACACTACAACTGGCTCTTGTCGTATTACAAGGATCTTTCCCGGGGAAAGATGCCCGACCAGAACCTCGCGGCGGAGGTCTTCGGGATGGACGGCCGCAGTCCCCTGGTTACCCCGGAATTCTGCCGCCGGGTGGGGAGCAGCCAGCACTTGGTGACCGCCGTGGCCGCAGGAGTCCTCCTGGAAGTGGAGGCCGTACGGCACTACCGGAAAGCCGCGGAGGAGACGGTGGATCCCGCGTTGAGGGCCTTCTTCGACACCCTGGCCGATTGGGAGGAGCAGCACTACAAGGACTTGCTGGCCATCCAGGACGAGTCCGAGCGCTACTGGTTCGATACCCAGCGCTTCGAACCCTTCTAAGCCGCCGGAAGGCCTTCAGCCCGTCCCGATTCTCCGCCGGAGGTCCTCGAGATTCCGAGGGTCCGAGGAATCTCCGGTTCGCCCGATCAGGGCGTAGATCCCGACCGCGGCACCGTCGCTCCCGATCTCCAGGTTACCCATAGGACGGACGAGGAAGCCGGCGCCCATGAGCCGGGCGGCATACTCGGAAACCAGGATATCCGTGCCCCAGGGCCCGTTCCGGTGTCCGAACCCCGCGGATCTCCGCAGGGCCTCCCCGGCCACGGTATACGAGACCCGCTCCGGGGTGCCGAGTTCCGCGGCCAGAACCGGGCCTGCGTCCAGAGCGCAATGAAGGCGGATCGGTTGCAGACCCGACGATGCGCGACCGCGGTTCAAGGCCGTAACCACCCTGCGCATGGCCAGGGCAGCGCGACCGGCGCGCTGTGCATCCTCGCCCGAGGATGCCGGTGCCCCCCAATAGGCCAGGATCCCGCCGCCCCCGCAGACGTCCACGGTGCCCCCCGCGGCCTTCGCGCAGGAGGCGAGCCGGGACAGTACCCGGTTCAGGTATTCCGCACTTTTACTGGGTTCCCGACCGCGGAGGACTTCCAGGAGATCCGGTATCTCCGCCCGAAGGACCGCCGCGTTCCTGTACTCCCCGGCCCGAGGATCCCGGCGCAGGGGGGCAGCCGATTCCGCGGAGATCCGGGTCCCGGAGACCGTGCGAAGCGGACCCGGCTTCCCGTACGGAGTGAATTGTTCGCCGGGGACCGATTCGGGCCGGAATTCCATGGGATCGCCGTCGATCAGATCAAAGCCCGTAAGATCCGGGCGGGCGTCTTCCCCGGCGCCAACCAGGGTCCGGATTCGTCCGCGTACGGGAAACCCCGCAAGGAAATCGGGTCCCGGTTCATCCCCGGGCGTCTCCGGAGGCGGAGGATCCGGAACGAAGAGGGCGAATTCCCGAACCGGAGAGTCCGGACGCTTCCCCGTGATCGCATAGAGCCCCAGGAGCTTGTCCCGGCGAAGGAGATCCATGAGCCCCTCGGCCAGGTACCGAGGTTCTCGTTTCAACCCAGAGGGTTTGAAGCGGAGTATGCGCAAACCGGATCCAGAGACCCTCGCGGACTCCACCAGGGACGCGGGTATGGGAAGTCGATTCCCGGCGGATACGACTCGGGCGCAGGGACAAGCGGGCAGGTTCATAGCCGGGATCCCGGAGGCCTTGGGCCCGTCGGACAAACCCGCCTCCGCGGCCGCCGCGTCCAGGGCGGCCCGAAGGGCTCGGACGCGGGCGGCACCCTCGGGTATACCCGGTCCCGAGGCGGAGGAAGCCAGGACCGCGACGGCGTGGCAAATCCGCACCAGCGGGAACCGGGCGGCCAACAGAGCCTCCACGGCGGCTCTTCGCGCGGCGGCGGACAGGGCGGGGCGGTTGACCTCGGTCAGGGGCATGCGGACCACCACGAGGACCGCTTCCCGGGATCGGGCTTGAAAGACCCTCCGGAAGGATGAACTCAACATTTCCTGGGAATATACACCGGATTCCGTCGGGACGCCACTGCCGGAAATCTCCCGGGCGGTACGAAGCCTGTGGTGCTCGTACCCGGAGGCCTCACAGCTGGTTCGGAGGACGTTTCGGAGGGGTTCCGGTAGAGATCAGATCGCGGTACGAGCTTGGAGCTCGGGCATCACAAGCTTCGTACCACTACGGGAGAGTCGCCTCGTTTATATATTAAAATAACTATGATCTTTAATCTATATTTTTTCATCTTGACTAATTCGGTCATCTGGAGAATTCTACTATGTATCAACCTCCCCGAGGCCTTAAACCCGGAGGCGGAACCCGCCTTTGCTCGATTTCGGCGGGTATTTTGAAGGAGGGTCCCATGAAGAGGATCGCTATCGTTTCCATCGCGATTCTGCTCTGCGCCTGGACGGCGTTCGGGCAGACCGCGACAAAGTATTTCGTGGCTCACCAGGGCGGGTACATCGGCGAAGCCACCGTGACCGTGGACAAGAAGGGCAAGGTACTGTCCGCTTCCCTGAACGAGTGGCAGGGACCGGGCGGATGGGCCGAGTACAATTCTCCGGACGGGAAGTCCTTGATGGACGGCGCCGTGGTCCGCGTGCCGGATCCCCTGGCCAACACCTCCAATCCCGACCCGATGATCAAGGGGTATATGTTCTACGTATACAACCTCAAGGAAGACGGCACCTACGTCTGGTCCCAGTTCACCCCGGGCAAGGACGCGTTCACCAAGCCCACCCGGCAGTATGAGCTGGATTTCGAGGGGCTCATGTCCAACCCCATCCGCGCCGCCGCCTACGCCAAGGCCGCCCGGGAAGACAACCTGTACAACGTGACCATCGACGGCCTCAAGGTAACCTTGGGCAAGAAGGCGTCCCAGACGGTCCACTACGGGAACATGGACAAGGCCAACAAGATGGCCACCTACATGCCCCTGACGAAGGAGTCTATCGGCTACCGGTACAACTATAAGGCCCTCATCGACTTCTTCAAGGCCCACCCCACCGCCGATTACACCGCCTTCTCCCTGAAGAAGACCAAGGTGACGATCGTCGAGGACAAGAATGTCGACGCCAACGCCAAGGCCGCGGACTACACCGCCGCGGAGGACACCGTGTTTGTCGTCGCCGACGCCGTGACCGGAGCCACCTACTCCGACTTCCCGCACTATGCCCTGGAGCTCCAGGCCGCCTACAAGATGGCCCTGGCCCTTCAGCACAAGGCGTTCAAGAAGTAGTCTACATCCTGTAGGCGATGAAGGCGCTTCGCGCCTTCATCGATCTGCAGTGCCGCAGCAGACGGCCCTACGGGCCGTTTGCCGAGAGGAAAAGATAGTCGTCCGCGCTATCGCGCGGGACGGCATCCGTGCTGCGGTGTAGGCGCTGAAGGCGCTTCGCGCCTTCAGCGATCTGCAGTGCCGCAGCATCCGTGCTGCGGTGTAGGCGCTGAAGGCGCTTCGCGCCTTCAGCGATCTACAGTGCCGCAGCAGACGGCCCTGCGGGCCGTTTGCCGAGAGGAAAAGAGAGTAGTC
>JAAYUR010000516.1 GCA_012517645.1 Treponema sp. | reverse complement strand
GAGAGGTGTTTTCATGGCCTATAAGGTGACCGATGCCTGCGTCAACTGCGGAGCCTGCGACCCGGAGTGCCCGGTCGAAGCCATTTCCGAGAAGGACGGGGCCCGCTGGATCGATCCCGACAAGTGCACGGACTGCGGAAGCTGCGCTTCCGTGTGCCCCACCGAGGCGATCATCGCGGGGTAAGCCCCCTGCGCGACAGGAAAAGAGCCGCCCCCTGAGGGGGCGGCTCTTTTTATTCGGAAGCGGCTTGCGCCGCTTCCGGCTGTCCCGGTGAAATGCGAAACCTGCGTTTTCCTGTCAGCTGCATCCTGTCGTAGACCCACAGGTTTCGCATTTCAGGCACGTGCCGTTGCGGACCAGGGTAAGGTGGCCGCAGACGGGGCAGGGATCGCCCTCGTAGCCCTTGAGCCGGGCGGTCCGGGGCCGGGCGTCCGGTTTGGAAACCGAGGGCGTCAGGAGGGCCGGGGCGGATCCCGGACTCGGAGGGGCCGAGGGCGCCAGGTTTACATGGGCGTTCCGGGCGTGGCCGTTCTGGGTTGCCGTGGAGTTCAGGTCCTCGGGCTTGACCTGCCCCAGGTCGTAGCGGTTCAGGTACGTGATGGCCAGGTCCCGGAAGACGTAGTCCAGCACGCTGGTGGACATCTTGATGAGGTCGTGGCCCTGGACCATCCCGTTGGGCTCGAAGCGGGTGAAGGTGAAGGCGTCCACGAACTCCTCCAGGGGCACTCCGTACTGCAGGCCCAGGGACACGGAGATGGCGAAGGAGTTCAAGAGGGAGCGGAAGGCCGCTCCCTCCTTGTGCATATCGAGGAAAATCTCCCCCAGGGAACCGTCGTCGTACTCCCCGGTGCGCACGAAGACCGAGTGGCCCCCTATCTTGGCCTTCTGGGTGTAGCCCGAGCGGCGGTTGGGCAGGGGCGTCCGGGTCCGGGCGGGCGCGGCGGGCGGGGCCGAGGCGCGGGATTCGGGGACCCCGGAAAGGGCCGGGGCCGGCTCCTCGTACTGGAGCGCCACCAGGGCGTCCGCAACGGGATCCGAGCCCGGGGCCAGGGCGGACAGGGGCTGGCTGAGCTTGGACCCGTCCCGGTACAGGGCGATGCTCTTGAGCATGCTCTTCCAGGCCAGCATGTGGGCCCCCTTCACGTCCTCCACGGAGGCGGAGGCGGGCATGTTGATCGTTTTGGATATGGCCCCGGAAACGAAGGGCTGGACCGCCGCCATCATGGCCACGTGGGCCTGCCAGGCGATGGACCGGGTGCCGCGCTTGCCCGAGGGGGTGGCGGTGTCGAAGACGGGGTAGTGGGCCTTCTTGAGCCGGGGGGCGCCCTCCAGGCCCAGGGTCCCGCAGGCGAAGTCCTCCGCGGCGGCTATCTCCTCCGGAGTGAAGCCCAGGTGCCGCAACAGGGAGAACCCCGGCAAGGACCAGGTGGCCTCGGGGACCCCCAGGGCCTCGAAGGCCTCCTTGCCCAGGATGTGGGGGGTGAAGACGCCCTCGATCCCGATCGCGTCCTTTAATGCCGCTTCCGCCTTGTCCAGGGCCTCCTTGGGAAGCCCCTTCTCGGCCAGACGCGCCAGGCTGACGCCCGGGGCCTCAGCCAGGGTTCCGCGGCCTACGCAGAAGGCGACGATCTCTCGCACCGCGTCCTCGTCATAGCCCAGGGCCCGAAGGGCGGGGGGCACGCTGCGGTTGATGATCCGGAAGTATCCGCCTCCGGCCAGCTTCTTGAACTTGGCCAGGGCGAAGTCGGGCTCCACGCCGGTGGTGTCGCAGTCCATCAGAAGGCCGATGGTGCCCGTAGGCGCGATGGCGCTCACCTGGGCGTTCCGGAACCCGTGGGTCCGGCCGAGGGACAGGGCCTCGTCCCAGGACGCCCGGGCCGCGGCGCGGATCGGTTCCGGGCAGAGGGCTCCGTCCAGGGGTTTGGGCGGGACGGTCAGATCCTCGTACGCCGAGGCGGGTTCGCCGTACGCCGCGCGGCGGTGGTTCCGGATGACCCGGAGCATGGCGTCCTGGTTCGCCGGGTACCGTGCGAAGGGCCCCCGCTGTGCCGCCATCCGAGCGCTTTGGGCGTAGGCCTCTCCGGTGAGCACCGCCGAGAGACCGGCGGCCACGGCTCGACCCTCGTCGGAGTCGTAGGGCAGGCCCATGACCATGAGCAGGGTTCCCAGGTTGGCGAAGCCGAGCCCCAGGGTCCGGTAGTCGTAGCTCTTGCGGGCGATCTCCTTGGAGGGGAACTGGGCCATGGCCACCGAGATCTCCAGGATCGTCGTCCAGATCCGCACGGCGTGCCGGTAGCCGTCCACGTCGAACGCCTTCTTGCCATCGTCGTAGAAGGAAAGGAGGTTCAGGGAGGCCAGGTTGCAGGCCGTGTCGTCCAGGAACATGTACTCCGAGCAGGGGTTCGATCCCCGGATTTCCCCGTCCGCGGGGCAGGTGTGCCACTCGTTCACTGTGCCGTGGAACTGAAGCCCCGGGTCCGCGCAGGACCAGGCGGCCTGGGCGAAACGATCCCAGAGGGCCCGGGCTTTGACGGTTCGCATGGTCTTGCCCGTGGTCCGGGCCGTGAGGTCCCAATCCTTGTTCTTGACCACCGCCTCCATGAACTTGTTCGAGACCCGGACCGAATTGTTGGAGGACTGCCCGCTTACGGTGTTGTACGCTTCCCCTTCCCAGGACGTATCGTAGAGGGGAAGGTCCGCCGGCGCTTCTCCCTGGAAGAGCTGAAGGAGGACCTGGTGGAGGAAGGCCGCGGGTATTCCCGCCCGGAGAGCTCCGCGCACCGAATCCCGGAGCGCCGAATTCGCTTCCAGGGAAACCCGGGCAGCGGGGGGCACATCGGTCCGGGCCGCCGCGGCCTTGATCCGCTCCAGGTGGTGCCGGATCAGGGCGCTCCCCGCGGCCAGGCAGGCCACCTTGTACTCCTCCCGGGGCTTCCAATCCACGTAGGACTCGATGTCCGGGTGGTCCGCGTCCAGGATAACCATCTTGGCCGCCCTGCGCGTGGTTCCTCCGCTCTTTATCGCTCCCGCTGAGCGGTCCGCGATCTTTAGGAACGAAAGGAGTCCCGAGGAAACCCCGCCCCCGGACAGAGGCTCCATGGCCCCCCGGAGTTTGGAAAAGTTGGAGCCCGTGCCGGACCCGTACTTGAACAGCCGGGCCTCCCGGGTGACCAGGTCCATGATGCCGCCCTCGTTGACCAGGTCGTCCTGGATGTCCAGGATGAAGCAGGCGTGGGGCTGGGGGCGGGCGTAGGCGCTGGAGGATTTCACGACTTCCCCCGTCGCGGGATCCACGTAGAAGTGCCCTTGGGCGGGCCCTTCGATCCCGTACACCGCGTGTAGGCCCGTGTTGAACCACTGGGGGGAGTTCGGGGCCGCCATCTGCCGGGCCAGCATGGCGCAGGTCTCGTCGTAGAAGGCCTTGCCGTCCTCCTCGGTGTCGAACCACCCCTCCTCGGTGCCCCAGCGGAGCCATGTATAGGCCAGGCGGTGGAAGACCTGACGGGCATCGTGTTCGGCCCCGGGCTTGGGACCCGGTCCGGCCAGGATGCGCTGGTCCTCGGGGACGAAGGACTCCCAGCTCCGGGCCTTGTCCTCGGGGATCCCGGCCTTTCGGAAGTATTTCTGGGCGATTATATCCGTGGCGATCTGGCTCCATCCGGCGGGTACGATCACTCCATCCATCCGGAAAGCCGTTCTGCCGTCCAGGTTGCGTATCTCGGAAACCCTCCGCTCCCACGAGATCCCCTCGTAGGGGCCGCGGCCGGCCCGGGTGAATCGGCGCTCTATTTTCATCGTTCCGCTCCTTTGCGATCCGTAGGCTTACCTTCATTTTCGGCGCAGGCGGCGAATATACCACAACATATTGTGGCCATGCAAGACCGAACTTCAATGGATGGTATAATAGAGAATATGAGGCTGTTTCAAAACCCAGGGAGT
>JAAYUR010000308.1 GCA_012517645.1 Treponema sp. | reverse complement strand
GAAGACCCGGCGGACGTAGAGCTTGACTCCGGGTTTGTAGTCCGCGTGGTAGAGGTCGAAGGGAGCCTTGGCCGGCACGTAGAAGAGGGTCGAGTACTCGATGGTCCCTTCCGCCTTGGTGTGCATCCACAGGAGGGGATCCTCGTCGGTGTCCGCGAAGTTCTTGTAGAACTCGACATAGTCCGAGTCCTTCAGCTCGGACTTTGGGCGGAGCCAGAGGGCGCTGGCCGCGTTGACCTGCTCCTCCTTGCGCTCGGTCCCGGTCTTCTTGCCCTTGTCGTCGTA
Organism: Treponema sp.; assembly: GCA_012517645.1. Lineage (GTDB taxonomy): Bacteria > Spirochaetota > Spirochaetia > Treponematales > UBA12059 > JAAYUR01. Next base: position 2,621 of record JAAYUR010000308.1, on the reverse strand, counting down.
CTTGTCCTGTTCGTAGGCCAGGATGATCGGATAGGCCACGTGGTTGGAGTACTTCTTCAGGACCTCCTCGGTCCGCCATCGGGACAGGAACTCCTGGCCCTCCTCGTTGAGCTTGAGAGTGATCGTGGTTCCGTGGCCGTCCCGGGAAGCCGGGGCGATCTCGTAGCCCTCCTTGCCGTCGCTGGTCCACAGCCAGGCGGCCTCCTGCCCGGCCTTCCGGGTCCGGACTTCCACGGATTCCGCGACCATGAAGCAGGAATAGAAGCCCACTCCGAAGCGGCCGATCAGGTTGGTCGTCTTCCGGGCGTCCTCCGCCAGGGCCTCCAGGAAGCGGCGTGTCCCGGACCGGGCGATGGTGCCCAGGTTCTCCTCCAGGTCCTTGTCGTCCATCCCGATCCCGTTGTCCGAGACCGTCAGGGTCTTGGCGTCTCTGTCGAAGGAGACGCGGATCACCGGCTCGAAGGCGATGGACTTGTACGCCTCGTCGGAAACCGTGAGGTACTTGAGCTTGTCGAGGGCGTCGGAGGCGTTGGATACGAGCTCCCGGAGGAAGATCTCCTTGTGGGAATATAGGGAATGGATGATGAGGTGGAGAAGCTTGCTCACCTCCGCCTGGAACGCTTTCTGGGGCATGGTTCACTCCTAAGGCTGCGGGAAGTAAAAGGTATGTATAGGAAAATACTGATTGAACTCCCGGGGCGGCAAGGGAAGGAGCGAACCGGTGTTCAGGCATCGAGAAAAAAATCTTGACGGCTTTCCAAGGCGGACATAGACTGCTGATATATTTGTCGGACTTTCGGGCGGACCTGCCCGAAATGGGACAAAGACGTTGACGACAAAGGAGGCCGTTCAATAGACTCGAAATCGGTTTCTTTGTATAGAAACCGATTGGGGTGTACGACGATAGTCCGCCGTTGTTCGACATCGCGCGTACCACGGCTCGGCGGTCATCACTCGGGCGACCCACCGTAAGGAGGCGGCCGGAGATCGAGAGACCATCCATCTCAACAGCTCACCCAGACGACAGGAAGGGCGCGCGTCGCGCGCAAACGGAGTCTAGAACTCGTCGTAACGTTCCGGGAGGATCGAGTATGAGAAAACGAGCACTGTGGATCGTGGCGGCGCTTCTGGTGACAGGGCTTCTCCTCGCAGGCTGCGGGGGCAAGAAGGAACAGGTCATCAAGATCGCCACCCAGAGCCCGCTGTCCGGCGGCATGGCCGCGGTCGGCGCGGACATCAAGAACGGCGCCCAGCTGGCCATCGAGCAACTCTCCGGCCCCCTGACGGCTTTGGGCTTCAAGGTCGAGCTGGCCGCCTTCGACGACCAGGGCAACCCGGACACCGGCGTGGCCAACGCGAAGAACATCGTCTCCGACCCGGCCATCCTGGCCATCGTCGGCCACTATAACTCCGGAGTCCAGATCCCCTCTTCCGAGGAATACCACGCCGCCGGCCTGGCCAACATCTCTCCGGCCAACACGAACCCCAAGGTGACCGAGCGCGGCTACCTCGAGGTCAGCCGGATCTGCGGCCGCGACGACGTCCAGGGCGCCGTGGGAGCTCAGTTCGCCGCCTCCAAGGGCATCAAGAGCGCCTACGTCCTCCACGACAAGACCGCCTACGGCCAGGGCATCGCGGAGTATTTCAAGAGGGAATCCGAGAAGCTCGGCATCAAGATCCTGGGCTTCGAGGGCACCGAGGAGAAGGCCAACTTCGACTCCATCCTGACCCCCATCCTGGCGTCCAAGCCGGAGACGATCTACTTCGGCGGCATGTTCGACCAGGCGGCGGTCCTCTTCAAGCAGGCCCGCCAGAAGGGGTACATGGGCATGTTCCTTTCGGATGACGGCTTCGACTCCTCCGACGCGGCGAAGATCGGCGGCGACGCGCTCCTGCAGGGCGCCGGCACCTACTTCTCCACCGTGGCCGGACCCGCCGCCGCCTATCCCGGGACCGCCAAGTTCCAGGCGGACTTCAAGGCCAAGTTCGGAGCCGAGCCCCAGCCCTTCGCCGCCCAGGCCTACGACAGCGCGGCCATCGCCCTCAAGGCCATCGAGAACGCGGCCGTGGCGGCGGGCAAGAAGATGCCGACCCGCCCGGACGTGGCCAAGGCCGTCCGGGCCCTCAAGGACTTCCCGGGCATCACGGGAACCTTCACCTTCAACGCCAAGGGCGACCTGGAGAAGGCCAAGTACTTCATCATCCAGGTGACCTCCGGCGATCCCGCCAAGTGGTCCGAGAACAAGATCGACAAGATCCTGGACATCGCCCCCCCGCAGTGATCCCATCCTGACACAATTCAAATCCCCGTCCCCGGGCAACCGGGGACGGGGATCCCATGGAGGCCCTATGAGGCGCTTGATCAAAGCCGACGCCCTTCGAGAGATCCTCCTTCCCCTGGGGCGGATGGCCGTCTTCGTCCTGGGCGCGGGAGCCCTGCTTTCCGTCGTCATGGTCGTCCTGTCCCTGCTGTTCCGGGGTTCGGGAGCCGACAAGCTGCTGCAGACGACCCAGGGCGTCAACATCGTCACGCACACCTTGGCCAACCTGCCTCAGGTCCTCATCGACGGGGTGACCCTGGGCTTCGTATACGCCGCCATAGCCCTGGGCTACACGATGGT
>JAAYUR010000370.1 GCA_012517645.1 Treponema sp. | reverse complement strand
GGAAGACGCCCTCCAGGAGGGCTACCGCAGGATGATGGACGCCCTCCGGGGATACCGAGCCGAATCGGAGCCCTTCATGTTCCTGGCCGGGGTGGTGCGCCGGGCCTGCCTGGATACCCTGCGAAAGGAAACCCGGGCCCGGGGCCGGGCCGAGCGGGCCGTGGTTTTGAGGTCCGGCGGAACGGACGACTTGGAGGTCGATCCCTCCCGGGAGGCCGAGAGGGCGGCCCTGGCGGATCTCGTCCTCGCGGCCCTGGACCGCCTGGGCGAGCCGGACCGCAGCCTGGTCTACCTCCGGGATGCGGAGGGGGCGTCCGTCGCGGATCTCGCCGCCGCCTTCGGGATGCCCGAAGGCACGGTGAAGAGCCGGCTTGCCCGGGCGAGGACCCGGCTCCGGGGGATCCTCGCGGAGGAAGGAGTGGAACCATGAGGCGAGAGGACAAGCGTGACGAGGCCCTGGGAGCCCTGCTCCGGAGGGCCGCGGAGACGGCCGCCGATGCGTCCGAGAAAGTCCGATCGGGCGGAGCGCCCGGCTACGGGGCGGCGCACCTCGAAGGCGCGGTCGCATCCCCGCGGCAGCCCCGGTTCAGCCCGGGGCGGTTCCGCGTCCGGATCGTCGGGGCGGCCGCCCTGGCCGCCTGCCTGGCAGCGGCCTTTGTGGTTCCCGCCCTTGCCCGGTTCCGGTCGGACCGGGAATTCCTGGCGGCCGCCGCCGGTCACCTTTCCCGTACCCTGATCCGGGAGGATTCCAGCTTCCTGGCGGAACTCCCCGAGGCGTCCTCCCTAGAGGCCGCCGCCGCCGACTGGGCGGGGTCCCTGTTCCGGACGGATATCGACCTCTGACGGCCCGAGCCGGAAGAAGAGTTTTAAGGAATCAACCACAGAGGAACAGAGGACGCGTCCGGCCGTCACGCCGGCCGGACGCCGACGGGCTTCGCTGCCGCGAGCCGGACCTCCGTCCGGCTCGCGCGGCTCCGTGTGCTCCGTGGTGATGTCCGGAGAAAGCTTCTTCGTCAGAATTTGACCTCCCACTGCAACCCCGCCTGGCCGGTCCATCCTTCCGTCCCCGCCCGGCCGTTGGAGAGCCGGAGGTAGGTCGTGAGGCCCCCGTTCTGGGCCAGGCCCCAGGCCCAGGTAAGGGTGGCCGCGAAGAGTGCATGTTCCAGGTCCGCCAGGGCGGACAGGGCCAGGGTGTGGTAGTCCGCGGCGCTCCAGGAAAGGGCCCCGTAGGCGTTGTGGGCCCCCGGGAAGAGGGGATCCCCCGCGGCTCCGGCCCCGTTGTAGTAGTATTCCGCACCCAGGACGAAATCCCCGAAGGAGGTGTCGAAGCCCAGGACGCACCGAAGGTTCCCGGAACCGCCCGAGTCCGGGATGGAGTAGGCCGCGTCCCCGTGGAAGCTGATCCGGGAAAGGTCGAACTTGAAATCCCCGCCGACGATCCACTCCTCCGCCCCTCCCTTCCGGGCCCCGACCAGGGAGCCTTCCAGGGTGCCGAAGACCAGGCCCGCGGCGCGCAGGGCGTAGGTTCCCTCCGCCGGGTTCGAGGCGGGGGACGCCACGGCCTCCGCCAAGGACAGGGCCCCCAGGGGAACGGTCAGGCGCAGGGCGTCGCTCCCCCGGCGCGCCACAGAAAGGCCGGAAAAGTCCCGCTCCGTGAAGAGGTCGACGGGGCTCCAGGCGGTCCCCCTGCCGTAGTTGACGATCTGGCGGCCCGCGGTCAGGGAGAAACCCTCGACGGTCCACTTGACGTAGGCCGTGCGAACCCGGGCGGCCAGGACGGTTTCCGCGTCCGAAAGGTCTCCGGGGGAGTAGAGGGTATCCGTGGGGACGCCGCCGGGAAGGGCCGCGGCCGCCGCGAAGGCCTCGGCGGAGAACTCCGCCCGTAGGACCGGGCCCCGGGCCCGCAGGGTCGCCTCCAGGGTGGTCGCCGAGCCGTAGGATCCCTCCGCGGAGGATCCCGACTCCGACGCCGCCGCGTAGGCCTGCTGGGTCAGGGAGCCCCCCAGGGTCCAGGAGGACTCCTGGGCCGCCCCGGGAACGGCGGCGGCCAGGAGCAGGGCAAGGGCGGCGACCGGCACGAGGCCCGCGTACGCCGCGGTCCGGGGGCGGGCGAAGCCCCGCCCATATCGACGGCTCGTCACTTCGTCAGCTCCGCCATGCCGAACCGAGAATCCGGGATGCGGGTATCGAGCTTCAGATCCTCCAGGACGAAGACCGTCCGGGTATCCCGGCGAAGCCGGTTGATCATCTCCGTCCGGACCGGGTACCAGCGTCCTTCGATGTTCCGGACCTCCAGGGACAGGCTCTCCTTGAGGAGCTTGCCGCTCCGGGCGTACATCTCCCCCTTGATGCTCACGAAGCGCTCCTTGTCGATCCAGACCAGGCGGCGGTCGTAGTTGGCCGTCGGTGTCTTGGCCTTGAGCTCCAGGACCCAGGCGGGCCGCCCGTCGACCGTCTCCTCCCGGAGGATGGAGGCGGAATACTTCTCCAGGAGGGCGTCCGATTCCATGGCGTCCTCGTAGGATACGTCGCTTCCCATCATCCCCTCCTTAAGGAGGTGGCCGGAGATCTTCACCGTGTCCTGCTCCTTGGGAAAGTACATCCACAGGTTCTTGTCCAGCTTGAGCATCCGGGTTCCCCGGTCCTCGGGGTTCGTGAACTCGATGAAGGCCTTGCTGTCCCCGACGGCCCAGGCCTTCATGGTCTTGACCCGGGTTTCCCCGCCCAGGACGATCTCCATCCTGCCGGTATACTCGATGGACCGGAAGGCCTGGTTTTCGTCCACCCTGCGGAGTATCGTCTCCGCGGTCTGTCCGAAGGCCGACGCGGCGGCCAGGGCGATCAAGGATGCAAAAAATGCTCGTTTCATAGGTCCTCCGTTTACACACTCCGTATTGCGTCGATGGGGTTCATCCGGGCGGCGCTGCGGGAGGGCAGAAGGGAGACCGTGGCCGCCACGATCGAACCCAGGGCGAAGAAGGCCAGCCCCAGGGCCGGGTTCACCGAGGGATAGACGACGTTGTCCATGGGCCAGTCGAAGCCCGCCATGGACCGCGAGAAGTCCATGCCTACTTTGCTTAAGACAAAGTTCATCGCGAGGCCCAGGACGACGCCCACCGCGGAGCCCGCCATCCCCAGGAGAGTGCCCTCCATCAGGAAGAGCTTCAGGATATCCCCCTTGGGCATGCCCATGCTCTTGAGGATTCCGATCTCCTTGCGCCGCTCCAGGACCACCATCATCATGATATTCGTGATGATGAAGGCCCCCAGAAAGGCCACCACCACGTACATGTACATGTAGATGCCTTCGGCCATGCGAACGAAGCGGGGGTAGTCCCCCATCCGGGTCCAGGAGTGGACGGACAGTCCGTCCCGCCCCGCCTTTTTCAACGCGGCGTCGATCAGGGCTTCCACCCGGTCCGCCTCGCGGTAATCCTTCAGCATGACCAGTACCTGCTGGGCCCCGTCCCCCATGCCGAGGAGTTCCCGGGCGTCCTGGATACCGATCTGGAAGACCGAGTTGTCCAGGGAGTTCACGTTGGTCTTGAAGATGCCGGCCACGGTGAACCGCTTGAACCCCAGACCGTAGTCCGCCTTCTGGGTGACCACCTTGAGCACGTCCCCGACGCCCAACCCGAGGTCCCGGGCCAGGGATTCCCCCAGGATGGCCTGCCCCGGGCCGCTCAGGTAGGAGCCCCCGGGCAGGACGCTGCGGTCCAGCATCAGCATCGACGTTTCCTTCACCGGGTCCCCGGCGATCCCCAGGGCTGCCTTGGAGTTCGGGCCCGAGGACAAAAGGACCCCGAAGCGGATCCGTTCGGCCGTGAGCGTCACCCGGCCCTTGAGCTCCGGGATCCCTTCCACGATCCGGACGACCTCCGCGGAATCCCGGATGCCCTCGTTCACGGGCATGAAGCGCTCCCGGGCGCGGTAGCCATCGGTCACGATGTTCAGGTGCCCCACGTCGTTCTTCGTGAAGTTCTTCACGATGGATCCCATCATGCCGCTCATGAGGCCGTTCATGAACAGGATGAGGAGTATCGATATCAGGACGGAAAGCCCCGCCAGGAGGCTCCTCCGCCGATTGCGTCCGAGGTTCCGGACGGCCATGGTAAACAGTCGCATCTAAGTCCTCCTTAGACGAAGCGCAGGGCGTCGGTGACCTGCATCTTGGCGGCCCGCTTGGCCGGGATGCGGGCGGAGATGAAGGAGACGAACAAGCCGAAGAGGAACCCGAAGACCATGTTCCCGAAGTTCCATTCCCCGTAGAGCCTGCCCATGATGGGGATTCCGCCCATGTCCACGTCCCCGACGAGCTTTTCGAAGGATAGTCCGTAGGTCGAGGTGATCGCCACGATGGCGACGCCCAGGAGGACTCCCGCAAAACTTCCCACGGCGCCCACGATCAGGCCCTCCAGGGTGAAGAGCCGCTTGATCTCCTTCGCGGTCATGCCGTAGGCGCGGAGCACCCCGATCTCCCGGATCCGGGCGTACACGGCCATCAGGATGGTGTTCACGATCCCCACCCCCGCGATCACCAGCATGATCAGGATGATCATCGAGGAGAACTTGCCCTTCATCTCCCGCATGGCCAGGTAGTCCTGGGCCAGGACCCGGATCGGGTCGGCCTTCAGGCCCGGCAGGGCCTTGGAGACCGAGGCCGCGGCCCCGTCCGCCCCCGAGAGCAGGGCGTCCAGGGCGGGGTAGGCCCGTCCGGCTACGGCGATCTCTGTGACCAGGCCGTCCAAGCCCAGAAGCTCGTCCGCGTCCGGATAGGCCATGAAGAGGGCCGATTTGTTCAGGGAGGGATCCGGAGTGGCCAAGAGCCCCGCGATCTTGTATTCGTCGGCGTTCACGTTTTCGTAGACCGTGGAGGCGGACACCAGGATGTAGTCTCCCAGGTCCAGGCCCAGCTCCTCGGCCAGGTCCGCCCCGATCACGACGCTCCGGGGCTCGGCCTTGTCCAGCCAGACCCCTCGGGTCACCACGTCGGCCAGGCGGAATACCTGCCCGTCCCGGACCGGGTCCACTGCGGCGGCCAACACGGGAATCTCGTCCTCGTAGTTGGATAGGCGGGCCACGAAGCGGGTCCTGGGCGCGGCCGCCTTCACGGACGGATCCGCGGCCAGGATCGTGCGTATCGTTCCCTCGGGGTCCGGGATGCCGTAGTCCAGAGGATTCCCCTGCAGGTTCGATACATATTCGGGGGTCCGGACCTTCAGGAAGGACTCGGTGTAGTTGACCATGTTGTCGATGGTCATCCGGTCCATGCCCTTCAGGATGGAGTCCGCGTAGATATAGAGGCCGATCCCGAACATCATGACGATTCCGGTTATGGCCGTGCGCCGCTTGTTCCGCAGCACGTTGCGCGCGGCGATCTTGAACAGAGTGTTCATGTCACCTCCTCTCGTCGCCGGTGATCTCTCCGTCCCGGAGGGTCACGATGCGGCGGGCGTGGTCCATGACCAGCTTGTCGTGGGTGGAGAAGATGAAGGTGGTCTGGCGTTCCGCGTTGATGCGCTTCATTAGATCCACGATCTCCAGGGCTGTGTGGGAGTCCAGGTTCGCCGTGGGCTCGTCCGCCAGGACCACGATGGGGTCCTTGACCAGGGCCCGGGCGATGGCCACCCGCTGCTCCTGGCCCCCGGACAGCTCCCGGGGATAGCGGTTCTCCATTCCCGAAAGCCCCACGGCGGACAATAACTCCAGGGCCTTGGCCCGGGCCTGGGCGCCGTTCTTCTTGCGCTCGATGACCAGCGGAAGTTCCACGTTTTCCGCCACCGTGAGCACGGGGATCAGGTTATAGGACTGGAAGATGAAGGATACGTGCATCTTCCGGTATTCCGAAAGCTCCTTTTCCCCCAGGGCGCGGAGCTCCCGGCCGTCGT
>JAAYUR010000443.1 GCA_012517645.1 Treponema sp. | reverse complement strand
TCTTGGCAGAAACGGTCCACAGCGCGTCCAGGGCCTTGGATTGGGAGTGGACGCACAGGACGACCAGCGCCAGCATAAGGACGAGACCGGTGACTTTCTTCATTACTTGCCTCCGTCCATGACTCTACCACGGCCGCTCCCGGATTTCGAGGGGATCCGAAAAAACAAGCTCCCCCGGAACGCCGATCGGGCGGGGAGATTTTTCAGGATGCCCTGGAATTTCTGTTCAAAGTAACAATACTATTATGAAGCCGGCGGCAAGGGCGGGGGCCTTTGTCCACAGGCTCCTTGAATGTCATCGCGATCGAACGGACAAACATAGGCGATTCGGGCGATCGCAGCGCAGGGTGTCGGCTTGCTACCGGCCTGTCGGAACCCTGCAGGATGCCTTCGGTATCAACCGTACAACAACCGTAAATGGGGTTCGGCATGAAAAAGCATGGTTTGATGTTCCGGTTGAACGTGGTCCTTCCGAGCGCCGCCCTGATAGCCGCTGTGCTCGGGACGTACGGGCTATTTCGAAACCCGGAGACTTCCGCCGACCGGATCCTCACGGCCTGCGGCGCTGCGGGCCTTGTCTTTTTCCTGGCGACATTTTTCCTGGTCGGCGGAAGCCGAGACCGCTTCACGGTCGACTTTTCGGCGTTGCGAGGGGACGCGGGCGCGTACGAGAGAGCCTTGCAACGGCTCGGCGCGACCCCCCTGGACAGCATGATCAAGTACCTGCTTCTCAGCCTAGGTTTCCTCATCGGCCTATACCTTTTCGTCGGCAGGTTTTTCTTGCGTCCCGGGGCCGCCGGCCTGGTGACGATGTTCCTGGCAGCGGTGTCCATGTTCAGCACCTCGTTCCTCTATGTATTCGCGGACCGCCTGGTTTCCGTCACCCTTCTATCCCATTCCCTGAACGCCTTTCCGCCCGCTCTCCGGGAAGCCCGCCAACAGCGGAAGATCCTGATCATCCCGGCCTTCATGGCCGTGATGACCCTGCTGTTCTCCTTCTCGACCTGCCTTCTGACGATGGGATACGCCCGGGATTTTACCATCCTTCCCGCCGGGTCGATCCTTCTGATCCTTTCCGGCGTATACCTGCTTGTCGTCATCCTGCTCGTAATGGTCTGGAATTCCGGAACAGCCCTGCTGTACCGTTCCGTGATTTCCGAGATGGAAGCCCTGTCCTCCTCGGAAAAGGACCTGAGCCGGCGCATCTCCATCGCCTCGGTGGACGAGCTCGGTACCATTTCCGGCATGGTCAATTCCTTCTGCGATACCCTGTCCGAAAGCGTGTCCGGGTTGAAGACCTCCCAGTCCAAGCTCAACGAGCTGGGGGAGGGTATCGGGGAAAACGCCGCCCAAACCGCACAGGGAGTGGAACGGATCGCGTCCCATGTCGAAAAGGTGCGGGAGAAAACCCAGGCTCAATCCGCGAGCGTCGGGGAATCCTCCGGAGCGGTCCACGAGATAGCCAAGAATATCGAGTCCCTGGACCAAATGATCACGGACCAGTCCGCCAGCGTGACGGAAGCCTCCGCGTCGATCGAGGAAATGGTCGGAAACATATCGTCCATCTCCGATTCGATGGAGAAGATGGCCGGGGAATTCTCCGACCTGCTTTCGGCCGCCGACGACGGCCGGAAAAAGCAGGATTTGGCCCGGGACAAGATACGGCAGATCTCCGAGCGTTCCGAATCCCTGATGGAGGCCAACAAGGTGATCGCCGTGATCGCCTCCCAGACGAATCTATTGGCCATGAACGCGGCCATCGAGGCCGCCCACGCAGGGGAGGCGGGCAGGGGTTTTTCCGTGGTGGCCGACGAGATCCGGCGCCTGGCGGAGACATCCGCCAAGCAGTCCGGCGCGATCAAGGCCGAACTGGGAAGGGTGCAGGAGGCGATCCGGGAGGTGGTGGACGCGTCCTCCGCCTCCGGGGAGTCCTTCTCCCGGGTAGCGGAAAGGATCGGAAGCACCGACGCCCTGGTCCGGGAAATCAAGTCCGCCATGGAAGAGCAGAAGGAGGGCACCCGCCAGATCCTGGAAGCCCTGCAGTCCATGAACCATATCACCTCCCAGGTGCAGATCGGCTCCAAGGAGATGAGGGAAGGCAACAATACGGTGCTCGCGGAGATCTCCTACCTGCAATCCGCGACCTTGGAGATCAAGGACAGCATCGAGGAAATGGCCGCGGGTGCGGAAAGCCTGGCCTCCGGAGCTCGGAAGGTGTCGGAGATCGCCCGGGGCGCCCGGGACACGATTCGGGCGATGGACGAGGAGCTGCGGCGGTTCCGGACCTAAGGGCTTCCGGAATCTCTTAGTCCCGGTTCCGCCTCAGCATCCCTCCGGAACCCCGGCCGCCGCCTCCGAAGATCATGGACAGCCCCAGGACGTACCCGAAGTTGTACCATCCGCCGGAGTTCCGGCTCTCGTACACGTTCACGTTCTTGTTGAACAGGGAGACGATGAAGGTTATGGGGGTGATGAATCCGTGCCAGATCCCCTTCCAGAAGCCGGCGACCTTGCCGGATTCGTCCTGGGTCCCCCGGAGGGTGTTGGGGCCGGGAGC
>JAAYUR010000214.1 GCA_012517645.1 Treponema sp. | reverse complement strand
TGCTGGCCGCCGCTCATGGTCCCGACGATCTGCCGGTACCGCTCCGAGAGGATCGGGAAGAGCCGGATCACCTGGTCCAGGAGGCGCTCCTCCTGGCCCTGGGCCCGGGGGATGTAGGCCGCTCCCAGGGCCAGGTTGTCCGCGACGCTCATCCCCGGGAAGAGTTCCCGCTCCTGGGGCACCAGGGCGATACCCGCGCGGGCGATCTGGTGGGTGGCCAGGCCCGAGACGTCCCTGACGTCGAACACGATGCTCCCGCCCCAGGGCCGGACCAGGCCCGTGACCGCGTTGATCAGGGTGGTTTTGCCCGCCCCGTTGGGCCAGATCAGGGCCACCGACTCGGATCCGATATGGATGTTCACGTCCCGCAGGACCGGAAGCTTTCCGTACCCGCAGGTAAGTCCCTTGATTTCCAGGATCATGCCGCGCCCCCCAGGTAGGCCTCGATGACCCTCGGGTTCTTGGAAACCTCGGAGTACGGGCCCTCGGCGATCAACTCGCCGGCCTCCAGGACGATGACCCGCTCGGTAAGTTCCCGGATCACCCCCATCACGTGCTCCACGACCCCCACGGCCAAGCCCCGTTCCTTGGCGATGGCCTTGACCATGGAGATCATCTGCCGGGTCTCGTCGGTGTTCAGGCCCGCCATCACCTCGTCCAGGAAGAGGATCTCCGGACCGTTGGCCAGGGCCCGGGCGATCTCCATCTTCTTGATCTCCAGGATGGAAAGGCTGGCGGTGTCCCGTCCCAGACCTCCCAGCTGGAGGGAATCGCAGATGCCCTCCGCGGATTTCCGGGCTTCCTTCAGGGACTGTCCCCGGCTGAAGACCGCGCCGATCATGACGTTCTCCAGGACCGTGAGGTTCTCCAGGGGGTGGATGAGCTGGAAGGTCCGGGCTATGCCCATCCGGGCCCGCTCGTGGGCGGGGACGTACGTGACGTCCCGTCCCTTGTACAGGATCTTCCCGGAGCTCGGCATGAGGATCCCGGACACCAAATGGATGAAGGTCGTCTTTCCCGCCCCGTTGGGACCGATGATCCCCAGGATCTCCCCGGCGTCCAGGGAGAAGGACACGTCGTTCACCGCCACAAGCCCAAGGAAGCGCTTGGTCAGGTGCTCGGTCTGCAGGGTCTTCATGCGCGCCTCCCGGTCAGTCGTTTCCTGGCCAGCCCGACCAGGCCCCGGGGCATGAGCAGGATCACCAGGACGATGATGATGCCGTAGACCACCAGGTGGCCGTAGGGGATCTTGAGCTTGAGCCACTCCGAGGCGATGCCCAGCAGCACGGCCCCCGCCATGGGGCCCAGGGTGCTGTGGATGCCTCCCAGCAGGGCCATGGCCAGGGGCAGAAGGGTGAAGTTCGCGTCGAAGGCCGTCTCCGGGGTGGTGAAGCCGTAGGACTGGACCTGGATGGCCCCCATCATCCCCTGGAGCGTCGAAGTGACCGTGAAGGCGATAAGGAGGAACCGGAAGATATCCACACCGCTGGACCGCGCGCTGGTCTCGTCGTTCCGGATGGCCGTCAAGGCGAGGTGCATCTTACTCCTCTCGAAGTACCAGGATATCCCCAGGGTAATGATCAGGCCGCCCAGGCAGAGCCAGTACAAGGCATGGGCGTCGCCTCCGAAAATCACCCCCGGGAGCACGACCCCCTCGGGTCCGCCGGAAAAATCGTGCAGGTTGTGCAGGATGATCCGGAAGATCTCCGCCAACGCCAGGGTCGTTATGGAAAAATACATGGCTCTAAGGCGCAGCACCGCAAAGCCCAAGATCCAGGCGACGGCACCCGTAAAAATCGTAGCGAAGACCAGGCTCAGGACCGGATCCATCCCGGCCCGGAGGACCAGGAGAGCCGACGCGTAGGACCCCAGCCCGAAGAGTCCGGCGATTCCGAAGGAGATCTGCCCGGACCGGAGGAGCATGTCCCAGGAGACCGCCAGGGCCATGTAGGTCATGACGCTCCGGGCGACATTCAAGGGGTAGGCGCCCAGGAAGGCGGGGAGGGCGGCCATGAGGACCGCGCCGGCCGCAGCGAACTGGGTATTCCTCTTCATGTCTTTTTCCCCCGGATCGAGCGCCCCAGGATCACCGTGATGATCAGGACGAAGAACACGATATCCGCCCAGTCGCGGGTGCCTCGGAAGGCTTTGAGGATATTCTCCGACACCCCGAGCAGGACGCTGGAAGCGAGTATGCCGGGTATGTTCCCGACGCCGGCCATGGCGATCAGGCAGAAGCTCTTCATCGTGAAGGGGCTTCCGACCGCGGGAAAGATCGAGGATCGCGTGATGAACACCGCTCCCATCATGCCCACCAGGGCGGAAGCCAGGGCGAAGGTAAGGGCGTAGGCCCGATCGACATCGATCCCGACGATGGCGGCTCCCCGGGGGTTTTGTCCGACCGCCAGGGCCGCCTTGCCGACCTTGGTCCGGGCCAGGAAGAGCCGCAGTCCGAGAACCATGAACAAGGCGAGGGCCACGAATACGAAGTTGTACACCCCGAAGGAGAGCTCCCCGATGTCCACGGACGCGGATACGTAATCAAAGGATAATTTTCGCGTTTGAGAGGTGAACAAGAGGTTCGCCGCCTGAGTCAGCAGTATGGCCAGCCCGAAGGTCAGGATGAGCTGATTGAGCTCCGGGGCCTTGAGAGCCCGCCGGATGGTCAGCTTGTAGATCCCGAAACCGAAGGCCGCGGTGATGGCCGCGACCGGCACCAGGGCCAGGTAGGGATCCATCCCCGTGGACCTGCAGATCATGTAGGTCAGGTAGGAGGCAACCATCATGAACTCGCCGTGAGCCAGGTTCACGATGTGCACGATCCCCAGGATCAGGCCCATCGGAATCGCGACGGAAGCGTACAGACCGGCAGCCTGAAGACCGTAAATGAGCACGGTCGGCCGCCAGACCAGAATGCCCAAGACGACCGCCGCGATTACCATGCCGGCCGTCAGGTTCCGTTTATTCGCCATCGGGTCCCCTTTTCCCGAAAACAGGCCGCCGGCCGAAGGGCCCGGCGGCTCAGATCATAGCCGGTCGGATCCTACTTCCACTTCGGGAAGGGATACACGGGCTTCGCGGTCGCGGATTCGAAGGGCCAGATGACTTCCTGGCGGCCCATCTGCCACTGCAGGATCTTCTGGTTCTTCACCCCCTGGTGCTTGATGATGTTTCCGGGAGTGAACGTGATGGTCTGGCCCAGGGGGGATTCGTACTTGGTCGCCTCCAGGGCCTTGATCAGGGCGGCGGTGTCCGTGGATCCGGCGCGCTTGATGGCGTCCGCCACGATGTAGACCGCGGAGTAGGACAGGGGGGCGAAATAGGTTGCCGGCTCGGCCTTGTACTTGGCCACGAAGCCGTCGTAGAACTTCTTGCTGATCGGACTGACGTTGTTGATGGAAGGAGCCCACATGCCGTAGAGCATGACGTTTTCGGACAGGCGGGAGGTGCCGAAGCCGACGGGCCAGCCCGGGGGCGCTCCGAGGTAGATGCCCGGGGAGAACTTCATGGCCTTGGCCTGTTCCAGCATGGGCAGGGCGTCCGCGTCATATCCGGCCCACAGGAACAAATCGGGCTTGAACATCTTGGCCGCCTCGAGCATGGAACCGTAGTCCCCGCCGCCCAGGGCCGCGCTCTTGAAGGATGCGCCGTCGATCACGTACCGATTTCCGGCTCCGAACAGGGTCTTCGTGGCGTCCCAGGAAGCCTTGCCGAAGGCTCCTTCCTCGTAGGCCAGGAAGATCTTCTTGATCTTGATGTTGGGATACTTCTTCTGGATCTCGTCCCAGCCCTGCACGTAGGACGCTCCCTGGTTGTAGTCCCAGGGGTGGAGGTGGAAGTACCAGTCCGCGTCCTTGCCCAGGGCCTCCTCGACCTTGTAGCTCGCGGCGCCGGTGGACACGACGACCTTGCCGTACTTCTTCATGGCCGGGACCTGGCCCAGGGCCACGCCGGAGGCCATCCCTCCGATGATCACGTCCACATTATCCACCGTGACCAGCTTCTCGATGGCCGCGGCTCCCTTGTCGGCCTTGAGCTCGTCGTCGATGACGATCAGCTCCAGCTGGCGCCCCAGGACGCCGCCGGCCTTGTTGATCTCGTCCACCGCCTGCTGGGCCGCCATGCTGCCCTGCTTGCCGGTGATGTCCGCGAGGGGCCAGGTGGCGCCGATCTTGATCGTGCCCTGGCCGAACGCCATCGCCGCCGCCGCGATCAGGGCGAGGGCGAAGAAAGTCCGTTTCATCTTGACCTCCTTGACCGGAGCCCGAGGCCCCGGCGTTCTCGAACCATGCTATCTCGACGCGGCGCCGACGGCGCCGCGAAGGTCACTGCCTCGATCCGCGGAAC
>JAAYUR010000380.1 GCA_012517645.1 Treponema sp. | reverse complement strand
CTTCCTCGATGCCCATGATCCCTCCTAGCTCGCGGTATTCGTGACGGGCAAGAGTATTCCCGGAAGGCCGGAAAAACGCAAGCGCGGCGGCGCCCCGGGAAACTCCAGCGCTTCCCAAAAACCGAATCCCCGTCAGGGGACGCGGTATCGCAGGGAAACCGCGAGTTCCCAGGTTGCGGGAGCTCCGTCCCGCGTCCAGGTCCCGGTTCCGGCCCGGGCGGTCCAGGCGCCCCGGGCTCCCGGGATTTCCATAGCCGTGGCCGCCTTCCAATACGGACCTTCCGTCGTCCACCTCCGCGCCCCCTCCAGTCGGAGGTTCGGACTCCCGGGGGTTCCCAGAACCCAGGACGAGGAGAGTTCCGTGCGGGTAAGGCCCGCGCCCTCGGATACCCAGGAAGCCCGGAGGGAGGTCCGGACGGCCTGCCCCTCCCGGCCCACCCAGACGGAGGGGTCAAGGCGAACCGGCGGATCCCGGGACGAGTCGCAGCCGCCCAGTTCCGCCCCCCAACGCCAAGTCCTGCCTTCCCGGAATATCCGGATCAGGGTCTCCCAGTCCGGAATCCCGTCCGCATCCCGGCCGACCCGAAGGCGGCCTTCCAGCCTCAGCCTGGATTCTATCGACCAGGAAGCGTCCGCACGCGCCTCCCAGAGATCCGCCCGGGTCCCTGCAAGCCCCCTCCAGCCCGCGGAGGCGCCGGAAAACCGGCCGCTTGCCCGAAACCTTCGGCCTCCGTATTCCCCTTCGGCGCGGAAGGCCCAACCCAGGCCGCCCCGGTCCTCCTCGGAGACAGCCGCCGCGGCGACCAAGCCTCCCGTCGGGAATCCGATCCCCGCCCAGGCCATGCCGGCGGCCAAAAGTCGTTCGGGCGCGGGGGGCTCTTCCTCGAACCAGGAATCGTAGCCTCCGCTTTCCGGCAGGCAAGACAACGCGGCCGCGGCTCCGAAATAGAGCCCCTCCTCCCCCTCCTTGCCCGCCCAGACGCCCATTCGCGGAACGGCCGCGTCCTGGTACCAGACTCCCGCGGCGCTTCCCGCGAAGGCTCCGTAATACGGGGAATCGAAATCCAGGACCAGGGGCCGCATCCAGGACCCGGTGAAGAGGTACGAGTCCGCGCAGGGATCGGCCAGGACGCGGGCCGTCCCCGAATGCCGGACAGGCCCCGCCACCCAGAGGACGCCCGACGTACCCGCCTTCGCCTCCGGGGCCTTGCCGGACTCCCCGGAGAGACGGAACGAAAACCGGGCGGTTCCGGCGGAAAGATCCAGGGCCGAGGCCCATCCGTCCAGGGAGGATGCCTGTGCCCGGAGGGCCGCGGATGGCCGGGCAGAGGGAGGACGCCCCGGGGAACCGGGAATCGGGACCTCGGTGCCGACAGCGGCGATGGACAGGAACTGAAGGAAGGCCGCGAATCCGAGGAACCGTAAGCGCTCCAGGATATGATACGCCATACCCTCCACACCGCCCGGAACGGGCTCGGACGCTTGCGGTATTCGAAAACTTGCCTCCGGGATGTTGCATTTTTCCTTCCCCTTCGCCATTATTCAGCCAGCCCCGCATCGTCCGGCTACATCGGAGGGAAACGAAACGAATTGAAGGGAAGCGACGTCCAAATCCAGGGCGTTTCCAAGAGCTTCGGTGCCTTCACCGCGCTCCGGGACGTCAGCATGGTTATCCGGAAGGGCGAGTTCTTCTCGCTCCTGGGTCCTTCGGGTTGCGGAAAGACGACGCTCCTCCGCATCATAGCCGGATTCGACGATCCTGACGGCGGAGACGTCTCCCTGGACGGGTTTTCGGTGCTCAACTTCCCGCCGAACGAGCGCCACGTCAACACGGTGTTCCAGAACTACGCACTCTTTCCCCACCTTACGGTGTTCGAGAACGTGGCCTTTCCCCTGCGCTTAAAGAAGACGCCCAACGCAGCGGTGCGCTCCCGGGTCGGGGACTACCTGGAGCTGGTCCAGCTTTCCGCCCACGCGGAAAAGATGCCCGCCCAGCTTTCGGGAGGCCAGAAACAACGTGTGGCCGTCGCCCGGGCCCTGATCAACGAACCCAACGTCCTCCTCCTGGACGAGCCACTCTCGGCCCTGGACGCGAAGCTCCGGCAGCACATGCTCATCGAGCTGGACTCCATCCACGACAAGATCGGCATCACCTTCATCTACGTGACCCACGACCAGCAGGAAGCATTGTCCGTCTCGGACCGCATCGCGGTCATGAATGCCGGACAGGTCCTGCAGATCGGAACCCCCCACGAGATCTACGAGAGTCCGGCCACGGGCTTCGTGGCCGCGTTCATCGGGGAGACGAACATGCTCGAAGGGACCGTGGAGTCCGTGGACGGAACCATGGTGGCCGTATCCGTCCCGGGCCTGGGACGGATTCTGGTGACCGAGGACGAGCCCCCTGCGCCGGGTTCCAAGGCCTCCGTGGTCGTGCGGCCCGAGAAGATCCGCATCGACACCGAGCGGCCCGCGCCGGCCAAGCGCATGGACATCAACTTCCTGGAAGGCACCGTGGACGAGCCCATCTATTCCGGCTCGAGCACCAAGTACTATGTGCGGCACCAGTCGGGGACGATCCTCAAGGTGATCAAACAGCACTCCAACTGGTCGGACGAGGGGCCCGAGATCGAATGGAAGGACAGGGTCTACCTCTCCTGGAGCGCCGACGACGCCTACCTCCTTGGAGCTTCCTGATGGCGCCCATGGCGGTCCGGTCCCACCGGAGCAAGGGTCCGGGCAGGGTCCGAAATTACGGCCCTGTCTACGCGGGTCCCGCGGGAATCTGGCTGACCGTATTCTTCGTGGCTCCCCTCCTGGTCATCGTGGCCTACAGCTTCCTGGAGAAGGGGCTGTACGGCGGGGTGGAACCCCGGTTTTCCCTGGAGGCCTACCGATCCCTGGCCAACTCGGTTTTCCTCCGGGTATCCTTGAACACCCTGGGTATATCCATGGTGACCACCCTCCTCGCCATCCTGATCGCACTGCCCTGCGGATACTACATGGCCCGGTCCAACCACAAGACCTTCCTGCTCATGCTGGTGATCATCCCCTTCTGGACCAATTTCCTGATCCGCATATACGCGTGGATCGCCATCCTGGGCAACAACGGCTTCTTGAACGCCCTGCTCCTCCGGGCGGGCTGGATTGCCTCGCCCGTGCAGTTCCTATACAACCAAGTGGCCGTCACCGTAGTCCTGGTCTATACCTACCTTCCCTACGCGATCCTGCCCCTGTACTCCACGATCGAGAAGTTCGACTTCTCCCTTCTGGAGGCGGCCCGGGACCTGGGATGCACCCGCCGGGGAGCGATCTTCCGGGTGCTTCTGCCGAACATCCGGGCGGGCATCATCACCGCCGTGCTCTTCGTCTTCATTCCGACCTTCGGGGCCTACGCCGTCCCCCTGCTCGTGGGGGGTAAAGAATCCTACATGCTGGGCAACTTCGTCGCGGAGGAACTTACCCGGACGAGGAATTGGCCCCTGGCCTCCGCGATCTCCATGGTCATCACCCTGGTCACGACCCTGGGCCTATGGCTCATGTTCAAACTCCAGGGCAAGGCCCCACAGGCCCAGGATCCCGGCCGGACCACCGGGGAACGGAGGGCGCCGTGAGGGTCGTGAAAGGCATGGGGTTCTCCCGGACGGTCTTCCTGCTGACCATGGGATTTCTCTTCCTGCCCCTGGTCGTGCTGGTCGTGTACTCCTTCAACTCCGCGAAGAGCATGAGCTGGGGGGGATTTTCCCTGGTCTGGTACGAACGGCTCTTCCTCAAGGAGCGGAACGTCTGGACCGCCTTCGAGAATTCCCTCATCATAGCCGTGTCCAGCGCCGCGGTCGCCACCTGCCTGGGCACCCTGGGGGCCATCGGGGTGAACTGGTACAAGTTCCGGTTCAAGAAGTACATCCAGGCAATCGCCTTCCTTCCTCTCATCATGCCCGAGATCATCATCGGGGTGTCCCTGCTGATCTTCTTCGCGGGCCTCCAGATGAAGCTGGGGCTGTTCACGATCTTCATAGCCCACACATCCTTCAACCTGCCCTTCGTCTTCCTCATGGTCCTGGCCCGGCTGGACGAGTTCGACTACTCCATCATCGAGGCCTCCCGGGACCTGGGGGCCACGGAGCGCCAGACCCTGATGAAGGTGATCCTGCCCGTGTCCGTCCCGGGCATCATCTCGGGCTTCCTGACGGCGGTGACTCTGTCCCTGGAGGACTTCGTCATCACCTTCTTCGTCTCGGGCCCGGGGTCCACCACCCTGCCCCTCTACGTGTACTCCATGATCCGTTTCGGAGTCTCCCCGGTGATCAACGCCCTTTCGGTGGTGCTTATCGCGGGGACCGTGCTGATCACGATCCTGGCGCGGAATTTCCTGAAGTACATAGCCCAAAAGTGACGCGGCACGGTAGCCGGGTTTCCGGATCTCACCACGGAGATCACGGAGGACACGGAGAGGACGGCCTTGGAATCATAAGAAGGACAGGATCGACCGGATGAGGACAGGATGAACAGGATGGGATCAAGGAGAGGGAAGATCTGAAATCTGCTGCCTTCGAACCCGGGCCTGTTCATCCTGTCCATCCCGCAGGATCCCGACCGGCCTTGACGAAGCGTCCGCAATATATTAATTTTCATATATAAACACTTTCAGGAGGCCCCCATGGCTGTGACTCTATACTCAACCCCTAGTTGCTCCTACTGCCGCCTTGCCAAGGACTGGCTCCGACAGCGGAATATACGGTTCGAGGAGTACAACGTCGCCGCGGATCCCCGTCGGGCCGAGGAGATGGTTCGGAAGTCCGGACAGATGGGCGTTCCGGTCCTGGACGTGAACGGCCGGATCATCCTGGGCTTCAACACGGCGGAGATGGAGCGGGCCTTGAAATAGGCCTTGGAACTATAATTCCAACAGGATCAACAAGATAGGACAAGTTTAGCAAGATATTAATATTAAAAACATTTTTCTAGCCCAATCTTGTTCATCTGTTCTTCATCTTGTCCATCCTGTTGGATCTATCAGATGAACCGCTTCACTCGGCTTGCCCTCCGAGGGCCGGACGGCTAGAATCCGTGCCCGGGGGGTACGGCCATGAACAGCGACCGGGTCAAGGAAATCCTCCTGACCGTAGAGGAACCTAAGACAGAGTTCTCCGTCGTTTTTTCCGGCAAGAAGAGCTCCCTGGTGAACGGGCTCTACAAGCCCGCCACCCGGGAGATCGTGCTTCACAACCGTAACTTCGACGACGACCTCCAGCTTGTCTACACGGCTCTCCACGAATACGCCCACCACCTCCACTGCGAGCGCAAGGGCTTCGTATACACCGGCCGGGCCCATACCAACGAGTACTGGTCCATATTTCACGAGCTCCTTGAAAAGGCCGAGGGTCTGGGGCTTTACCGCAACGTCTTCGAGGATTCCCCGGAATTCGCGGAGCTGACGGCGAAGATCAAGACCGCCTGCGTGGCCGAGAACGGCCGGGTCATGCTGGAGTTCGGCCGGCTCATGATCGAGGCGGAGCGCCTATGCCGAACCCACAAGGTCCGGTTCGAGGATTATGTGGACCGGGTTCTCGGGCTGCCCCGGATGACCGCCACCGCCGCCATGAAGGCCGCCTCGTACCACGTTCCCACCGAAATCGGGTGGGACGCCATGAAGCTGGTGGCGGGCATCAAGGATCCGGACCGGCGCCACGCCGCGGAGAAGGCCTTCCGGGCCGGCAAAAGCCCAGAGACCGTGAAGGCCCTGATCCGGACGGCCCCGCCCGGGCTGGACCCGGGGGAGCGGCTGGCGAAGGAGCGGGAGCGCATCGAGCGCACCATCGCCCGGCTCCAGGACCGCTTGGCCCAGGTGGAGGCGGAGCTCCGGAGAATGGGGGCGGGATAGGCCGCCGACCGAACATGAGCCCGGGAATCCCGCCTCGGACTGTCCAGGAAGGCGGATTCGTCCGCG
This sequence comes from Treponema sp., assembly GCA_012517645.1. GTDB lineage: Bacteria > Spirochaetota > Spirochaetia > Treponematales > UBA12059 > JAAYUR01. The sequence continues at coordinate 1,156 of JAAYUR010000380.1, read as the reverse complement.
CCTAGCCGCCCAATCCGAACAGGAACGGGACCAGGACGGGCACGGACAGGGACAGCAGGGCCCCGCTGGCGAAGCTGGCGGGAACGCTCTCGGGCCCCACGCACTGCTCGATCAGGGGCAGGGTCACGTCCATGGCCGTGGCCCCCCCTGCCCCGATGGCCAGGTAGGGCCGGGCCGTTCGGGCCAGCAGGGGAATGGTCAGAAAAGCCAGGGACTCCCGGAAGAGGTTGGCCAGGAAGGCCGCGGATCCCAGGACGGGGTTCCCGAGGTTCGCGATCAAAACCCCCGATAGGCTATACCAGCCGAACCCGGCGGTCAGGGACATGGCATGACCCGCCGGCAGGCGGAAGAGGGGCCCCAGGACGAGGCCTCCCAGGATGGAACCGACCGCGGTGGCGACGGGGATCATGAGGGTGTCGGGCCGGAGGAAGACCGCCTTGAAGGAAATCCCCGACTGGGCGAACTGCATTCCGACGAAGAACAGCAGGGCGTTGAGCACCCACCCGGTGATCCTCCCGAGGTCGATACCCTCGAGGGGCGGGAGAATCGCCCCCGCGATTCCCCCCGCGGCCACCACCGACAGGAGAAGAAGGGAAGTCCGCAGCTGGGAGCCCGACCCGGGGGCGCTCCCCGTTTCGGCTCGGTCTTCCGGGAGTGAGCGCCTGCCTGTCTTCGGAACTCCCCTATGGATCAGCCCCAGGAACGCGTACCCCGCCAGGATCGCGGCCAGGGTTCCCGCCAGGGATACGGCCGCTGCGGCAGCCCCGACGATGCCGATCTGCCCGATCCGGGAGGCCACCTCGGGATCGTTCCCGGTCCGGAAGCCCATGACGAAGAGCAGGGCCCAAAGGGCGATCTTGATGAAGATATCCGTGACCTTGGGCGGTGGAGACAGCCTCAATGGTACGCAGAGGGCGCCTCCTGCCAGAAAGGCCGTGAGAACAAGGATTTGAAGGATGCTGTCCATGGCGGCAGTATAGCGGTGGACGGTGGCCGGTGGACAGTGGTCGGTGGACAGGTCGGACGTGATTCCGGACCAGCGGCCGCATCCCATCCAAATTCCTGATAATTGCCACGAGTCGTCTTCAAACCTGTTTATTGAGGCTTTTTCAAAACACAGGGAGTTTTGAAAAAGCTACCTTGAAATCCGCGATTG